>JAOAQX010000024.1 GCA_025210805.1 Flavobacteriales bacterium | reverse complement strand
CATCTCATGTTAAGGTCTAATGACACTCGTTTCAACGTTTGTCTAAAATGAGTATACACCCTTTTCGTTCAAATTTCAAGCAAAAGTTATATTTCACTCCAGTGATTTGCCAATATTTCCTAAATCGTGGTGATTTGAGTAATACTGTCATCTGGATATTTCTGGTTGGAGTGAACACAAAATAAAAACCTAGAGTCTAGAATTGATCTAGTATCTCTAGGTTTTATTTTTATCTCTTCCCTGCTACTTCTCGTTTGGTTTATTACATCGCATGTTAAGGTCTAATGCTATTGCTAAACAAACAAAGCAAATATTTATGGAGTTTCAATACATCGTATGTTAAGGTCTAATAATCGAAAGAAAATAGTAAGCTTTAGTGGCGGTAAGTTTCAATACATCTCATGTTAAGGTCTAATGACACTCGTTTCAATGTTTGTCTAAAATGAGTATACACCCTTTTCGTTCAAATTTCAAGCAAAAGTTATATTTCACTCCAGTGATTTACCAATAATTCCTAAATCATGGTGACTTAAGTAATGTTCTCATCTGGACATTTCTGGTTGGAGTCTGATATGCATATTTTTACACAAATGAACTTATATCTTCTAAATTAGGTTTGTCTATGGATACCCTAGCAAGTCATTTTGAAGTTATGGAGTCTTTTGTCCTGGAGAAATTTCAGTTTGTGGCCAAAGGAAAATTGTCATGGCCATTGGATCAAGAACAAGCTTTGATGTTGGCCAACTTACCATCGGCTTATATCGTTAATGTTTTGGGATAGAAAAAAGCAACTCAGATTTGAGTTGCTTTTTTTGTGGTTGTTGTACATCGTATGTTAAGGTCTAATATTCCAGGAAAAACTAGAAACAAATGCTCTAAAGCTGTTTCAATACATCTCATGTTAAGGTCTAATGACATTCGTTTCAACGTTTGTCTAAAACGAGTATACACCCTTTTCGTTCAAATTTCAAGCAAAAGTTATGTTTTGCTCCAATGATTTACCAATAATTCCTAAATCATGGTGATTTGAGTAATGCTCTCATTTGGATATTTCTGGTTGGAATCTTATTTAATCTAAAAAATGCAAAAAATATTTGAGCACACAGTAAAACAACTCATCTAATCACTATACTATGCACTCAAACACTATTTTATCAATAACTGTTTTTTAAATATTTTTCTATATTTTTTATACAATTTTCCATTTTTGTTTTTAAATCTTTATAATTACTTTTTTCAATGTTATTATCTTCGTTTTTTAATTTTTGAAGCATATCACTTAATTTAGATACCTCTAGATATATTGAGCTTTCTTCATTACAATTTATTAAGCAGAGCTCTTTTCTATGTTTCTCTAACTTATCAACATCTATATGTTCTATATATGGTATAATATCTCTTTTGGATTCTTCGCTCTCTAGAAGTTCAAACAATGATATTCCTGAATGAGATTCATTCATCGCTTTATAATTGTCATCGAAACTTTTTTTTACAATTGCTAAATTGTTTTTGAAATTACTAACATCTTGCAAATCCCTGTAGGATTTGTCTAATTTGTATAAATACCATGCAATTGTAGTTGCACACTCTATTCCCAATATAGTAATCCAATAATAAATAAATTCCGACATAGTCAAATCATCAGGTTCACTGATTACAAATATAAAACAATTTGGCAAACATTCATTGATAAAAAAACCTACTGACATACAAAATTTCATAATAAATAATAAAATAATTGGTAAGAAAAATGCTCCAAGCCCAAATAATATTATTTTAAGATTAAACTTTTTCGTATTCTTCAAATTCAACCTTCAATTCTTTTTCATACAGTTTCATTACTTTTTCTATTTCTTTTCTAGGATAAGAGTCTGAATTAACAAAAAAGCAGTCTATGCCTCCTCTTTTATCTATATCCACACTATAATTTTCATCATATGCATCAAAGCTAACATAATTTGCCGATTCTCTTACCAATAAAGCCTTATCAAAAATATTTTTCATTTCTAATTTCATTAATTCGAATTTAAAATTAATGATAGATTCTCTTGGTTTAATTTCTATATACTTCATTATCATTCCCCTCTGTTTCATCTGGTTTATACAAATCAAATAACGCCTCAAAATCTGTATAAATGTACTCAAAATCGTCCTCTAATGTTTTTTTGCTTGTGTTAAAATATCTATTCTTTATCTTTTTCAATTTTGCTTTAGCTCTTTCTTTCTCATTATTGGTATAAACATTTATATCAGAATATTCAATTGCTTCACAAATTTTTTCCGCTGAATTTACTAACTTTTTTAGTTGTTCGTGTTCCATTAAGTATATCTTTGTATTTTCTATTTTATTATATGTTTTCAGCAAAACGCTGCCGTTTATCAAAGCATCTTTCATATTACTTACCTTGAGCTTCGGCTTTTATTTTTGAAATTTGAGTATATACTTTATTTCTAGCTTCCTGATATGATTCCACATCATCATCTATGAACTCATACACTCCATTTTTAAATATATTTGTAAGTAACACATCTATATGCGTCGAAACATTCATAAGCTCAGTACAATCCATTTTTATCAACAAAGATTCGCCATCAATTCGATTAACTTCAACAAATTGATCTTTAGAACTACTGTCAAACTTAACTCCAAATGAAAGCAACATAAAAGGCTTTTCTCTTTTAGCATTCTTTATTTTTAATGCCTGTTGGTTTTTGTATTTAAACAAATTAATCATTCTTACACATCTTTTACCCATCTTAGATTTAATTCTATCTTCTGAAATCCATTTTATTTCTTCATCACAATCTAAATACTTAAATAATTCTTCGGCTAAACTTTCAGTTAAAAACACTTCTGCATTATTCTTAGCAAGTTCTAGTTTTAATTCGTTACTATAAATAACTTCCTCTGTAAAATCTAATACTCCTTTTATCCGATCCATTTGCAAATTGTTGTCCAAAGATTCAAAAAAAGTAATTAAACTAGCAAATAAAACAACTTCTTTTTTCTGTGTTGTTATCTCCATTATAATATCGCCTCGCATTTATGTATAATTAATTTATCATGATAAACATTCGATATAATGACAAATTTCATTTGTCATTATATCGCAAATATACCCCTTTGTCAAAAAAATTATCACATTTTTATCGTATCTATTCAATTAATTAATTTTCAATTTTTCTAATTTAAAAAATCTATTTATGCATATATACCTAAAAAACGAAAAGAATGTTATTTTTGTAAACCTCTTTTCTTGCAATATTCTTAACTTTTTTTCCGATAAAAAATACTTCCAGAGTAGATAGTCCAATTGAACTGTCTACTCTGGAAGTATCATATCATTATAATTTGTTTTTTGCCTAGCTATTATAATTTTTGTATTTTATAGTCTAACTGGTTCGAAATAAACATCAAGAATTTTGGTTTGTTGTTTCAATACATCTCATGTTAAGGTCTAATAAATTAAAACAAACGAGGTGATACTTTTGTCACAGTTTCAATACATCACATGTTAAGGTCTAATATTGGAGCTAGTTTTTTAGATTTAATACAGCTTTTAGTTTCAATACATCACATGTTAAGGTCTAATGAAATACCGCAAAGATCTAGTGGTTGGGATAAGCGTTTCAATACATCACATGTTAAGGTCTAATGACACTCGTTTCAACGTTTGTCTAAAACGAGTATACACCCTTTTCGTTCAAATTTCAAGCAAAAGTTATATTTTACTCCAGTGATTTACCAATAATTCCTAAATCGTGGTGATTTGAGTAATGCTCTCATCTGGATATTTCTGGTTGGAGTCTGATATACATATTTTTACTTATCAAATTAGTTATTTTATATTCTATCTTCATTTATAATCTAATCTTTGATATAATATACTCGAACATTTGTTCGTGCAAGGAGGTTGATTATATGAAAGCTGCGTTATATGTCAGAGTGTCTACTACTCATCAAATAGATAAGGATTCTTTGCCTTTCCAGCGTAAGGAGCTTACGAATTATTCTAAGTATTTTCTAGGAATTGATGATTATGAGATTTTCGAGGATGCTGGTTATT
>JAOAQX010000022.1 GCA_025210805.1 Flavobacteriales bacterium | reverse complement strand
CTCTTTACCTTCTTAAGTCCTGAAAAATGGATTTGTATAGCCTAAACTTATTTGTCGCAAAACCCATAGTGTTTTGAAATGTTTTTCGAAACGCAAGTAAACCATTTCTCTGTGTATTTTAAGAAAGGTGTAATGCCGATACATTACTAAAAGTCAATTATGAACAAAGTGAACTAATTGAATATTTAGTAAGTAATAGGTACAACAGCGTGGGTTTTAGTCAACCCTGAGTTCAGATTTTGCTCTGCGAGCAATCCGAAGACTTAGTTATTTTGTGTGTAGTGTTTTTAGTTTAATTTATCAGGATTTTTTCCAAGTCTTTTCGATTCAGAGTTTACTCTTCTTTCGAGTTTTTTAACATCCTCTTCAGGTGGTAACTCTTCTGGTTTTATTCCTCTTTTTAAAAGAATATTTCTGACTCCACGGTTATTAGTAATATGTTCAGCTGAAATTTGCCTTTCAGTTGAAAGCCCTTTTTCTTTTGTATTGAAAACAGTTATTTCTGTAGCAAAGTCTTTAGCTTTTATTGTTAATGTTGGTAAGAAATCAGCAAGTGCTCGTCCTTTAGGAACTCCTAATTTCTTTTTCATTTGTTGAGTAGTTTTTCCAAATAGTGCTTGGTCACCTTTACTTCTAATTAACCCAAAGTTTCTGTCATTACCAGTCTGTTCATATATTAATTCTGAAAGTTCTTTTTCAGATAATGTTAATTTTTGTCTTGCTTGAAGCCTTTCCCAATCTTTAATTCGTTTCTCGATTTCTTCAAACTTTCGTGTTTGAATAGCAAAATAATTTTGAGCAAAAGCGATTTGTTCTTTTCTTGGGTCTCCATTTTGAGCTATTAGATAACAAGCGTACCTTGTTAACATAATATCTTCTATTTCTCTTTCACTTCCAGAACCAAGTTTAACCATTTTGTTGACGTCAACAAAATGGTCTAAAATCTCGTTATTTGTTGCTTCACAAGAAGTTTTTGCTTTAATAATTACTTTTTGGAAATTCCTCCATTCCGAATAACCAAGTAAATGCTGTATATCTCTAGCAAACCAAAATTCAATACCATTTTCTGTTGTTTGAGAATGGTCTTCAAATGTGTTTGATAATGACTTTATTATTTCTGTTTTCATTCGGTTAAATTACGGATTTTTCATTTCATTTTAGTGTTTTTCTTACATTACACACAACGTTCTGTGTATGGTGCGTATCCCGAAGGGTATGCATTATACACCTTGTTGTACACCGTTATTTTTAACTTGTTTGTTCATTTATAATTAAGACTCTAAGATTCTGTTCTGCAATTCAAGACCAATAGGCTCATGTACCGAAACTAGATATGTTACAATCTCTTTGAAATTGCCATATAGTTCAGTATTTCTTTTTAGAGCTTCTCCATGATTCTCCCAAAGGTAACTGGCTGTTCGAGCTAGACTCTCATTATATTCAAATTGTCTATGAACATGGCCTTCAGGAGCTGGCTTACTAAGCGTTTTAGTGTGATGTCGGACAAATACTTTCAATACCGCTACACCCTTGGTTAAGAGAACTATTCCAGATTTTTTTCTTAGTAAAAGAATCAATCTGCTTATCAAATCATGAT
Organism: Flavobacteriales bacterium; assembly: GCA_025210805.1. Lineage (NCBI taxonomy): Bacteria > Pseudomonadati > Bacteroidota > Flavobacteriia > Flavobacteriales > Flavobacteriales bacterium. The sequence goes on along the minus strand of JAOAQX010000022.1, from coordinate 13,923 downwards.
TATAAAAGTTTTTAGCAAACCATGTGATGATTTTTTCAGAAGCTTGCTCCAAAAACTCTTCGTAATCATCATTCCAGATACTTATTAAAGAATGAGAAACTCCATATAAAGAAGGTTCATATTCAGTTCTGCGCCAGCTATTACCTTTTTTCCAATTTTCACATTGTGTACAAAACTCCACCATTTGTTCCCATTCTTCGAAGAACTTTTTTTGTAATTCTTTATCACCAATATTGTATATGAAAAAATCTCGCAAAAAAACATCATTTTGATAAGGGGTAAAACCTCCATATTTTAATATTGGTTTCCAGTATCGGCTTGGGTCATCCTCTTTTTTGATTCTCACGACAAGCTTACTGATGCGTTCAAGAGCCCATAAATTGAAGTCTCTTGGGTATTCATCATTTACTTCACAGTTTGGAGTAATATTCCCATTTTCGAAGATCAATTGTTCTACTATTTGATCCCACAACGAAAGAAGATATTGATATTCTGAATCATCACTTACTTCAGATAACTCTGGAATTGATGAAAATGCATGTTGCAACATTTGCATATCTAATCCAGGAGCTTTCCTGTTATTCTCTTTTTCTTTATTACGGCCCCACGAGTGATGATCTACATGAGCTGTTATCATTCTTTCCTCTGACCAATTAACAATCTCCTTTGTCGTTTTATCAGAAATAAACTCTTCTAAAATTTTATGAGCATATATATCAATCCAAGATACCTCCTGATCCTTCTCTTTTTTGAAAATTCGTTTGATTAACTTTTGAAAGATAGTCTCTTTATATACTGGTGGAAGTTCTTCCTTATTTTGTGTTTTAAAAAAACGATAGACACCAATACTCCATTGAATAATTAGATTCTGAAGTTGAATAAAGTCCTGATGATGCCAATTTAATTCATTAGCAACATTTCTAAATAAAACCTCATTAGTATCGTAAGTTGACTTTAAACAAAGTAAGCCTAGTGATTTTCTGATCTTTTTATTTCTTAAATCTTTTGCCCATAACTCAGGTAAAAACCTTGCTATGAATGTGTCCCAAGAATCTATCCCTCCTGCCATGTAGAGGTCATTAAGTCTACTTGGAGCTTTTATCAAAACTTTTTCTGTGTAATCAATTGTCCAATCTATATATTCTGGATGTTCTTCAAGCCATAAGTTTTGATGTTCATAGAGGAGAGCAATTGCACCGAATAGTGAGCTAAGTTCGTATGCTAGGTGATGATATTTTTCAGGAGAAAGAGGGATTTCAGCTTCTGAAAAGACTTTTTCCCAAAGAGCGACAACCTCATCTTTTGTATACGTTTTTCCTTCTTCGATCTCTCTTGAATATCTAAAAGGTGTTATCGTTTTTTCAAAAAATTGACTATCTGTATTTCGCAATGGAACTAACTTCTCTTCAAGTTCTTTGGGCTCTACATATTCTAAAAATTTCTGATTTTCAAATTCTTTTAGTCGATAGTTTTCTTTGTTGAATTGAGCAATGAGATTCCTTTTATACGCATCAATTTCACCATCCTTTTCATCCTGTTGTAATTCTCCTTTCCAGAACTCTACTGTTTTTTTGTAAAAATCATTCAACTGATTTGTTTGGAGATATATTTGGAGGCCTGCAGAAGTAATGGAAATTTTCCTGTATTTTAAGTTATTCCAATCCCTGACTTCATTCCATACTTTTTCACCTAAATCGGTAGTCCCAATCATTTGATGCCCCTCTATATTTGATGCTCCAGAATCAAGGGTCATTTCCCATCTGTATAAATCAAAAGCAGATAAGAGTGGATGCAATATTCCAAAAAGTAATGATGACTGATATTTACCTATGAAACTAAGTAAGCCTATAAAACAAACACTATTGGCACTTTTTAATATATGCTCGATAAAGGGCTCAATATCTTTGCCTTCATCAATACTATTAGTTAAAAACTTTTCTAATGCCATTAAAGCTGAAGAAATAGTGTGAGGTGCATTCCCTGATGATCGATACCAAAAGTAAATGCGATGGTCTCCGGTAAATACTTTCTTTTCTTCAAATACTATTTCTAATGTTGGAACATGACGTTTATTATATGTCTCAACATTAGCCCATTGTGAAGTGGCAAAATCAACCAGATTTATTATGGTATCTATCCCTGAATAGGGATGGATACTTAAGAAGTTTAGAAGGGGTCCTCTACCATAGTATGGCGGAAACCAACCTCTTGGCTCGACAACATCATATTTATAATTGTAATCATAACCAAATGATATTGGCCTTGGAGGATCTATTAATAAGGCTAATATAATTTCTTTTGCCTTTTCCGGATGTTGAGTAACTAACTTTGATAAGGCATCAGTAGATAAACATGTCTCTGAAAAAGCTTCATCTACTCTCTCGAAAGGGCCATGCTCCCATTGTTTAGGTTTTCTTATTTCAGCTTCTGCAAAAATGCTCTTGGGTTCTGGTACGTCAACTTTGGGTTTTTCTTTTTCTGGTTTTTGAAATTTTGTGCGTCTACATAGTTTTAGACAAAGTTCAAGTATTTCTTCGGGTAGCTCATTAATTCCTGCCAGCATGGACTTGTAAACTTTTTTGTCCAAACCATCACTTACCCATCCTTTATTAAGCTTAAAATTGAATATCCACTCAGCATTTTTAAAGGCGCAAAAAGAAACTTCTTTTCGGTAAGGAAAAGTGTTAGGTGCAAAATCTAGCCATGTTTGTGCTAAATCAGCAATTTTGCTTCCGGCTAAGGGAGTGAAAATGTCAATATTCTTTTTTACAAAGTCTATAACCGGTGGCCAATAAAGAAAAATTGGAATTCTCTGATATGTTGATGCTTCAGATTCAGAATATCCTCCTAATTCTTTAGCCAACTTTAAAACTTGTGGATTTGGACGAGTTGCCTTCACCAAGAATCGATCTAGAAATCTCCTTAACACTTTTCCATCATCTTGAGTAAAAAAGTCTAAAAGAAGATCTAAAAAACGAAGTGCCGAATTCGAATAAATAATAGATTCTAACAGTAAGTCCTGAATGATTTTCTCATTTGGGATACTCTCATTTAATTCTGAAAAGGTTTTTATCCAGTCATCTACATTACCATTTTTTTCTAATAAGAATACTCCATATAATCTAATTGATTTGCCCCATAATGGAGATAAAATATTTTTTGAAGTGATATAAGATTTAAAATTCTCGTTATTGCCTTTAATGAGTTTATACCTTGCCCAGTCTGAGAACAAATCATGTTCAAAAAGCAGTTTATCATCCATCGCTCTTAGAATCTTACTTGTTTTTAAAGACGGCAATGGTGCTAATTCAGCTATGTCAAAGTCTGATTGGGGAATATTAACAGTCATCTTTTCGGCTTGATTTTCAGAGATAAGCTGTAAAAAACGAGAGCGTTGTTCTCCATTATCATACTTGGGGTTTTCAACTTCTTCCTTCCAGATTAAATCAATAATATCAGATTCACCAAAGGGTTCACCTACTTCGATATTACTTGCTGATGACAAATTAAATGCTAATAGATCTAAGTATTTTAAATTCTTTAATATGGTATTTAAATGATTGTGTTTGAATAAATCTGCTAAAGCAGGGAATTCTTTTTGCACAAGAATCTGCTTTTCACTTTCAATTGCATCGAGATAAAAAACCTTATTTGAAAAGGATAAGTTAACCCTGTAAAACCTTTTTATAAGATCATCAAAATCATCTGTTTGGCATGAAAATATTACTTTCCAGGGAGTTTGGTTATTATCAATATAAGTTAGGATATTGAATAGTAGCTTTAAATGTTCTTCTTTTCTAAAACGTTCTATCGAATCGATGATGATATAACCTTCCTGATCTTGGACTTGTTGAATAACTTCAATAAATGGATATAATAAACCATAGAACTCCTTTAAGTTCCTACTATCAGTAATATCCGAATCTATCCAGATTGCTTTAATTTTATTTGCTGAGAGCTCTTGAAAAAAATGTTTAAGTAGAACTGATTTACCATAACCTGACTTGCCCAGCAAGAAAGAGAAACTACCTTCTTTAATAGTTTCCTTAAAATCGGTTAACTCCTTCTCTCGTTCTAGTTTAATTCGCCCTCCGATTTGATCTTGTATACTATCACATTTAGTAGAAGAATATGTGATTATCTTTTCCCAATCGTCTTCATGTTGCGGAATACCTTTTAATTTAAAATGAGGTCGTAAGCGACTAATGAGAGTTTCATAATTGATAAACGCACCTTCATTTGCAGCTAGCTCACTTCTTGTTTCGCACAACTTAGTATATAAAAGATCTGCCTGGCTGTCATCAGCTTCGGATAAACAATTTTTGCAATACAGCTTTAATTGAAGCTCATCCCTTGATGTGGCATATTCGAAATCGAACTCCAATAGGATAACTCTGCTTAATAGTGCCCAAACTTCTTTATCTTCAATGTTATGCTTTGTTGCTAATGCTGAAGGACATCTAAATCCATGAACCAGTTTGACCTGACTTTCAGAAAAACTCCCGCTTTTCCCTTGTAGAATTCTTGCTTCTAGAATATCAGAAGTAGATGATTGTGCTGCTTTAATAAGCTTATTTATGTCAGTAGATAAACTTGAACTCAATGGTGAGTTTACAACACACAAATAGTCATTCTGTCTATCAAAAACTGTTGATTCTTCATTTAGATATTGTTCCCATAAGTCAGATAATAATTCAGCATTTGGCCCATTTCCTGTAAATTGAACGTTACTTTTTACAGAAGTAGGAATACTAAAAGTATCATTAGATTCAGTTTTCATGGTTAAAACCAAATCATCCAGTAACCAACCTTCAGCTCTTGCTTGAAATACAATCCTACTAATTCTAGCGAAGATATTAGAAAGGGGAAAACGTTGAGCTAAAAAAGCAACAGCAAACCATGAAAACACTTTGTCTTCAAATAGGAATCCAGCCCCCGAACTTTGTTTTGCTGTCGTTACTTCTTTTGCCATTGGCCCAATTTTAAATTAGTTTTATTTGAGTGTTTTTTGAATGGTGTACAACAACCATATAAACACACCCTTGTATAACATAGGTGCATTTATACGCCCTATACGTTTATACTTTTTCTGTCATAATCAAAAACACAAAAACACCAGTAAATACAGGTTTTGGAGGTGAATTTAGAAGTTCTATTTATATTTTTGAATATCATAAGACTAAGGTACATAAAACATTTTTAAGAAGGAGTAAAATAGAACTATTGTTCTTAGTATTTGTTATATTTTCTTTACAATATTTCTAGCCCCGATAGAGGCGGTATCCTTTTTCTTTTTCCTTAGAAAAAGAAAAAGATTGAGCCGAAAGCGGGAAATAGCTCAAAAGAAAAAGACGACTAAAAATAGCCGTCTTTTGGTAAATATTGAAAATAGATTTTTATGCTAGTTCTTTTTCATGGTCTTCGGCACCGTGTGTGAGTGCTTTCAATTTCTTGAGGAAAACACGGATGAGAAGTCCGAAAATGATACAGAAGATTGCGATTCCTGTGAAGATGGTATATTCTCCAAGGTCTGATGCTGATTCTCCTAATAGTCCCGCTAGTTTATTCCCGAAACCAGTCATGGCAAAATAGACTCCCATCATGATTGAGGCATATTTGGCGGGTGAAAGTTTGGTGATAAAAGAAAGGGCAACTGGTGAAGCAGATAATTCTCCTATGGTATGGAAAAGGTAAGCTAAAACCAACCAATACATGGCACTTTGACCAGTAGATTCATATTCTGCAGCTGCGGCAGTCATAAAAAGAAATCCTGTTCCCATGATAATGGTTCCTATTGCCATTTTAAACAAAGAAGATGACTCTTTTCCTTTGAGTTTTCTTTTTGCCCAAAATCCGGCAATGGTAGTTCCAAAGATGATAATAAACAATGCATTCAGCGACTGAAACCATGAGGCAGGGACTTGCATTCCGAATAAGATTCTGTCGGTTTTCTGAGCGGTATAAATATTCATAAGTCCTCCCGCTTGCTCAAAGGCTCCCCAGAAAACGATTACGATTAGAAATGATAGAAGAAGAACGACGATTCGGTCTTTTTCAATTTTGGTAAGTGGTTTATTGAGTTTTTCTTTTTCTTCTTTTGAGATTCCCTTTGCTTTTAGGTAGTTTCCTACGGTTTTTAGGTGTGGTTGTCCCACCATATAGACTATTTGTCCTAACAACATTCCTATTCCTGCAAGACCAAAACCATAGTGCCATCCGTAGTTTTCTCCCACATAACCTACGGTTATTGAGGCTAGAAAAGCTCCGAGATTTATTCCTATATAAAATATAGTAAAACCTTTATCTCTTCGTAAATCTCCTTTTTTATATAATCCTCCAACCATCGTGGAGATATTGGGTTTCAATAGTCCTACTCCTGCAATGATGAGTCCTAGACCGGTGTAAAATGCCCAAAGTTCTTCAACTGCCAAAATTCCATGTCCCAAGCATAGGGTTAGACCTCCAATAAGGACCGATTTTTTTTGTCCAAGCCATTTATCAGCAATAATACCACCGGGGATAGAAGCTACATAAACCAACATGGTATAAGTTCCGTAAAGTGCCAAGGCATCTTTTTCTAACCACCCTAAACCAGGATTGTCTCCAGCTGTGGTAGCTATTAGGTATAGTACCAATATGGCTCGCATTCCATAATAGGAAAAGCGTTCCCACATTTCTGTAAAAAATAGAACAAAAAGTCCTTTTGGGTGTCCAAACCAAGTTTCTTGTTGGTGTTGAGCTTCAGTATTCATAAATCAATCTTTTAAATTCAATAAACTGCAATATAAGGAAAATTTGATTGAGCTGATTCATATTGCCAATGAAGCTTGTATAGATTATTTTTGAGATACAGAAGAGCATTTTGACTTAGAGAGTGTGTATGTGTTTACCAACTTCCTCCAGCTCCACCACCGCCAAAGCCTCCGCCACCAAAGCCACCGCCAAAGCCTCCTCCGCCGAAACTTCCTCCAGAAGATCCTCCTCCAAAGCTTCCGCCACTTGTGAGGATCATGGTATCAAAAATGGTATCTCTACGAGATCTATGCCCACCTTTTCCTCCACCGCCTTTTTTAGAAATGACAACGATAATGATGAATATGATAAAAATAATCAGAAGTATGGCAACAGGAGAGAGGGAGTCATTTTGTTTTTTGGAAATTCTTTTTCCTTTATATTCTCCTCTTAGTGTGTAGAAAATAGCATCGGCACCACGGTTTAATCCTTGGGAAAATTTTCCTTTTTTAAACTCGGGTATAATTTCATTTTCTATTATTTCTTTGGTACCAGCATCGGTCAATAGATGTTCTACACCGTATCCTGTGGCAATAAAGATTTTTCGATCCTCTTTTGCCATCAAAATCAAAATACCATTGTCTTTGTCAGCTTGTCCTATTCCCCATTTGTGTGCCCATTCTGCTGCCAAGGTTCCTATATATTCTCCTTGTAGATTAGCAATACTTACAAATACAATTTGGGTAGTAGTGGTATCACTATAGCTGATAAGTTTGCGCTCAAGATTTTTCGCCTCATTTTGGTTCAAAATCTTTGCATAGTCATATACACTGGTTTGAAATTTGGGCTTCTCGGGAATGCTAAACTGAGCCTTTGCAATTCCTGATAGCAGGAAAAGGAGTAAGAAACCCAAAAAGATCTTTAGTTGTTTTTTCATTTAGTTTTTTGAAATTTCATCAGAGAGTTCATTGCGATCGTCACTTTGGTAGGGGAAATACTTTTGAAGTTGGAAACCCGCCTCTTCAATTCCTTTGCACAAACCTGTACAAAAATCTTGATTTTTAAAATGACTCAAAACGATATCTTTGGTGCTTTCCCAAAAATTATCGGAAACTTTTTTATCAATTCCTTGATCGCCAAGAACCACAAATGCTTTATGATGGACATCAACATAAAACAGAACCCCATTTTGAGATTCTGTCTGATGTATTTTTAGTTCTATAAAAACTTCTTCTGCACGTGTAAAAGGTTTTTTATCAATATTGTAGTTTTCGATATGAACTTTTATTTCTCCACTCGTGTTTTTTTCAGCTTTTTGAATAGCGCTAACAATTTTGTCTTCCTCTTGTTTTGTTAAAAAATCATCTACTTTAGACATCGTTCAGATTAAAATTTAACTTCAGGGGCTTTTTCACTTCCTGCATCGGCTTTGTAATAGGTCATTTCCGAAAAACCAAACATTCCTGCCATCATATTGTTAGGAAACGTTTTGATAGACATATTGTAGGTTTTCACCGTTTCATTAAAACGATTTCTTTCTACATTAATTCTGTTTTCTGTTCCTTCTAGTTGCGTTTGAAGTGCCATAAAGTTTTGATTCGCCTTGAGGTCTGGATAACGCTCTACGGAAACCAATAATTTTGATAAAGCACCACTTAAACCCGTTTGTGCAGCTTGAAATTTCTGCATCGCTTCTGGGGTAATATTTGATGGATCTACCGTTACTTTTGTTGCCTTGGCTCTTGCTTCAATCACTTCTGTGAGCGTAGATTTTTCGTGTTCGGCATATCCTTTTACCGTATTTACAAGGTTTGGGATCAAATCACTTCTTCTTTGGTATGCACTTTCTACATTTGCCCACTGTGAAGTGGCAGATTCTTGATTTTGAACCATGGAATTATATGTTCCACATGAACTAAAACTCATGGATAAACCCGCAATGAGTAAAAGATTTAATAGTATTCTTTTCATTTGATGATATAATTTTCTTTGAAGCCAAATTAATCAAAAAAATGGGAGTCTATTAGCGGAAGAATGCTAATTTTTCATAAAAGAATCATCTATAAATGATTTTCGATACTTTTGGTATTGAATTTTAAAATAAATATAATGAAAAGCATATTTTTTAGTACAATTTTCCTAGTAACGGTCATGCTAGCACATGCTCAAGAAAATGTTTTGATGCTTATTGCAAAAGGTAATGCTAAGGATGAAGTAAAAAACAAAGTAGCGAAATATTATGCTACCGAATTTAGTGAAAAGAATCATGTGAATATTATTTTTGAACCTGTAGATCTAGAAAATAAAAGTCAGATTAACAAAATTGCAATAAAAAAAGAAATCCCTTATTTTGCATTTGCTCATATAAGTTCAAAAAAGGAAACTTTATCGATTACGCTGACTTTGTATGAAACGGAATCCGAAAAAATGATTAAAAGTCATCGGGTTAAAACACAGAGCGGGAAGGAGCTAAAACCAAATTTGAATAGCTTAGGTCAAAAAGTATTTTCTATAAACAAGAGTGGATCTATTGGATTATCTAACTCTGGCTTAGGTTTTTGGATAGGGGGTAATTATCGTCATTTTAGAAACAGAAGTGAAGGTCATGGTCTCTTAGGTCTTGGTCTAAATTATGTACGTGATCGTGAGAAAATTATTTATGATTTTAATCTTGGAATTCAGAGGAGTAAGTATTTTCAATATATCAATGGTGGTGCAAATTTTCTTTTTCCTGTAAAACATAATAAAAAAAGTTTCTTATATGGTGTGGGAATTTTTGCTGCTCAAACGGGATATAAAGCTAATGATTATTATTCTTATGAAGTAAAATGGCGTACAGAATACGGACTTGGACTAAAAGGACATATAGGATATACTTTGGTTAGAACAAATAGACATACTATGCTTTTCTTGGCATCACCATATTATGAATCAAATGCTTTGGCAGATGGTGGAATGTTCTCTTATGGGGTATCTTTTAGGTTAAGTCTTAACTTTTAACTTAAAGTTAATAGATTCAGGTTCTTTTCTACAAAAGAACACTGTATTTTTACATAAACTATTAATTAAATTAAAATATGAAAAAGTATTTGCTTTCTACTTTTCTTTTGCTTGGGGTATTCATGTCCTTCGCTCAAGAAAAGGCTTATCTCACCACAGCTTCTGGTGATGGATTGGATCATTCTACCAAGCGTTCTATTTCAAAGATTTTTTCTCTAAAAATGAAAGAATTGAATAAATATACGATCGTTTTTGAAGATCAAATTGTTCCTCTGACAAAGGAGAAAATTAGAGCAAAAGCTCAAGAAAAGAAGATTCCATATTATATCGTTTCGGAGGTAAATGCAATAGGGAACACCTACTATCTTTCTTACGTTTTGTTTAAAACAGAGACCAATAAATTGGTAAGAGAAGTGACTGTAAAATCTCTTGGATCTAATAATATTGATGAAAAATTAGACGAAGCAGTTTCTGAGCTTTCAGGTGTTAAAAGAGTCAATGACATATATTCAGTAACAGAAGATGAAGCACAACCATTGAGAAAACGATCTGGAAATAGAGGATTTGGAGTGCGTTTAGGTGCCGCAAATACCTTTGTGGATTCTAAAGACGATAAAGATTTTAATCATTTCTCTTCTGGAATAGGATTTAGCTACGGTGTTGATGGTGGAAATTATCTTATGGATGTTAATTTTATGAATTTCTTTGGAGATAATATAAGTATGAGACAATTCTCATTGAATTACTACAAAACATTAAGCTCCTTAAACAATTCTTGGTATTGGGGTGCTGGTGTTTCTTATACAGGTATGGATATTAGAAGAAGAAAAGTAGTAAAACAAAATTCAAATTTTACTGCTTATAATTTTGAATACGATGAGAATAGTGGTTTTGGATTAAGAGGGCACTTCGGATATATTTTGAATAGAACTCACAAAAACCATATAATGATAGGAGTAGCACCTTATATTACTACATTCAGAGTTCATGATTATCTAAGAGGAGGAGCAGAACTCTATTTTTCTGTCACTTTCTAGTTTTCTAAATAACGGTGTAGAAATATTATACCATTGCTAAAAATCAGTTATGACGTAATAAATAAGTGAATAATTGTAGGAAGTAATCGGTATAAATTTGTAAAAAAGCAAAATCTCCAATATTCGTAAGAATCATTGGAGATTTTGCTTTTTTAAATCCTTAATATCAATACAAAAAAGGATTAGAAGTTAGTTGTAATCGATTGTTTTTGATAAGACTTATTCTTCTTCAGAATTTTCTGGTAAATCCTTTAGAATGCCCAAGCTTTTAGCTCGTTTTTCCCATTTTTTTCTTGCAAGTGCTTGAAGATCTGAGGTGCTATCTGTTTCATCAGTAATTTCAATTCCCAAAATGGTTTCTAACAAGTCTTCTAAGCTTACTAATCCTACAATATTTCCAAATTCATCTGTAACAAGTGCCATATGGATATTGTTTTCTACCAAATGATTAAGAACAGATTCTAAATTGGAAGTATGATTTACAAAGTGAATTTTTTTAGCAATATCTTTCATTTTTAGATCGATCTTACCTAAAGCCAACGTTTCTAAAAGATCATCTTTTAATACCATCCCTATAATGTCATTTTGCTCTTTGTCCCACACAGGGATTCTTGAAAATTTTATGGGGCTATTCTCATTATAAAATTCTTCAATTACTTTATCTGGATGTGCCGAAACGACTATTGTAGCGGGGGTCATCACATGGGTAACTTGCATATCTTTTAGTTTTAGCATATTGCTAATAACTTTAGATTCGTTTTTGTTTATTTTCCCCGTTTGATGAGCCAAGTCTTTCATAGCAAGGAAATCTGCTCTACTAAGTACAGATCCATGTCCACCCTTAAACCTAGACGTAAATAATTGTGTTACCCAAATAAGTGGAGCTAGAATAACAAGTAAAATATTAATACTCTTAACAGTAAACGGAGCCAATTTTTGCCAATAACTTGCTCCGATGGTTTTAGGAATAATTTCTGATAAAATTAAAATACCTAAAGTCATGATTACCGAAACAATCAATTCACCACTTACTCCAAGATAAACTTCACCATTGAAAACATGAGCAGCTTGTGCTCCCACTAAAATAGCTCCTACAGTATGCGCAATAGTATTTAAGGTAAGAATGGCAGAAAGTGGTTTATCTATATTCTCCTTGAATTTATCTAAACTTTTCCCTATTGAAGTTCCCTTTTGATGTTGGATATATGATGGGGAAATACTGAGGAGTACGGCCTCCCAAATAGAACAAAGGAAAGAAAAAAGAATTGCCGCAATGGCATAAATTATTAATAAAAGCATCGGTTGATTATTTTTCTACAAATATAAGATTTAAGACCATTTGAAAAATAACTACAGCGCTGATTTTTTTTTCGGCCTTTTCTTGAAAACTGAAAATGAAAAAGTATAAGGATCGAAAAATTTAAAAATTATCAATCTAGATTTTTTTTAAGGGAAAAGTAGATTAAAATTATCCAACATAAGTCACTATTATAACTGATTTTTAGTAGTTATTAGCTGTATTTTTGGACGTAAATTTGCCGAAATTTTAGTAATCAAATGGAAGCAAGGGTTTCAAATACTTGTTTTCCAAAGTTTAAAACAAAGTATCATGTTTGATATTCAATATACCACAGCCGATGAAGCGGTAAAACTCGTCCAATCAGGAGATCGGGTGTTTATTCATACAGCTGCCGCTACGCCCCAACTTTTGGTGAAAGCCCTTGGAGATCGAAAGGCTGAGCTTAAAAATGTAGAAATTGTGGGAGCACATACAGAAGGTCCTCTACCATTTTTTGATCCCAAATACCCTGATGCTTTTGATGTAAATGCTTTTTTCGTGGGCGGAAATTTACGACCTTATGTAAACCAAGGAAAAGCACATTATATTCCTTTATTTTTACAAGAAATCCCAAGTCTTTTTAGATCTGGAAGAATGAAACTAAATGTTGCTATGGTTACGGTTTCTCCTCCTAATAAAAAAGGTTATTGTTCTTTGGGTGTATCTGTAGATATCTCCAATGCAGCCATTGATACTGCCGATATTGTCATTGCTCAAATAAACCCGCAAATGCCTAGAACAATAGGGAATGGAGTGATTCATGTGGATCGTATTCATGCTAAAGTGTGGGTAGATGAACCTGTTTATGAACACAACAATCCTGCACCTACTGAGGTAGATGAGAAAATTGGGAAACATATTGCAGGACTTATAGATGACGGAGCTTGTTTACAACTTGGAATTGGTTCGATTCCAAATGCCGTATTATCCAACCTTGGAAATCATAAGAACTTAGGGATTCACACAGAGATGTTTTCTGATGGAATTATCCCCTTGGTAGAAAAAGGAGTCATTAACGGTTCTGAAAAAGTAACAGATCCTGGAAAAATTATCTCTGGATTTGTATTAGGAACAAAAAAGATATATGATTTTATTGATGATAACCCCATTGTAAATCTATATGATTCTGCTTATACCAATGACACACGAATCATTAGGATGAATCCAAAAGCTACGGCTATCAATTCGGCTATTGAAGTAGATATTTTCGGACAAGTATGTGCAGATTCCATTGGTTACCGTCAATATTCTGGAGTGGGTGGACAGATGGATTTTATCCGTGGAGCTTCGCTCTCTGAGGGCGGAAAACCCATTATTGCACTTCCTTCTATTACCAATAAGGGAATTAGTAGGATAGTGGGAACCTTAAAACCAGGAGCCAGTGTAGTTACCACAAGGGCACATGTTCATTATATTGTTACAGAATATGGAGTTGCCGAGCTTTATGGTAAAAATTTAAAGAAAAGAGCAAAAGCACTCATAGAAATCGCTCATCCAAGTGTAAGAGAACAATTAGACAAGGAAGTTTTTGAGGCATTGAAATGTAAAGTGTTTTAATCTTTTTTTTAGGCACTTACTGTTAGAGGAAATGCAGTGTAACTCTCTCATTTTGTTCTCGATACAATTTTTGATTCCATTGCATTCCATCAAAAACCACTCGAACTGACAAAGGTGTACAATTTTTATATCTCTGTCAGTTCGAGTGATTTCTTTGGAGAGCAGCGGAAAAGAAATTGTATCTAGTATGTCAGTTCGAGTGGTTTTTGATGGAATGCAATGGAATCAAAAATTGTATCGAGAACAAAATGAGAGAGT
>JAOAQX010000021.1 GCA_025210805.1 Flavobacteriales bacterium | reverse complement strand
TCGAGTTGTCCTAGATATTGATGTGCCATGATAACACCAATATTAAACTTTCTAAGTTCAGAGAGCATTTCAATAATGGATAAATTGGTGTAGTGTTGGAACTCATCAAAATACAGAAAGAAAGGTCTTCGATCTTTTTCCTTGGTATCAATCCGACTAAAAGAAGCCGAGCTTAAAGAAGTAACCAACAAGGAAGCTAAAATATAGGCAGGTTCCTTTCCGATATGTCCTTTAGATAAATTGACGATTAACACTTTTCCTTTATCCATAATTTCACGAAGATAAATGGGTTCTTTGTTCTCAATAAGTATTTTTCGGATGGGTGAATAGGATAGTAGTCCGCCAATTTTATTAAAAATAGGCAGGAAATCATGTTTGGTATAGTTTATAAACTCCTTTTCCCAAAACTGAAGCAGTTCTTTATCTTGGATGTTTTCTAAACAGCTTTTTCGATAGTCCTTATCTAAAAGTAATTTGGTGACATCAGAAAAATTAGCGGTCTTTTGTCTTAAAAGAGTCAGTAGAATATTTCTAAGAATATGAGCCTGTTTTACTCCCCAAGCATGTCTTCCCCATACTTTTTCAAATACATCGAGAATACTAGAAACCACCAAAGCTTGTTTTTCATGGGAGACTTTTTTTAGTGGATTATATCCTAGTTCTAGTTTTGGATTGGTAGCATCTAAATACACCAATTTGTTTTTAGGGATATGTTTAGTGATCGATTTGGATAAATCCCCATGAATATCAATCAGACATAAGCCTCGGCAATAAAATACATCTTGCAGGATTTTACTATAAAGTACATTTGTCTTTCCTGTTCCTGTTTTTCCGAGGATATAAAAATGGTGTAAACGGTCTTTTTGTAGAATCCCAAAAGGATTAGCTGAATCTCTAAAGTTTGTGGTGCCAAAATAGGTAGTGGAAGCTTTCATGTGATCAGCTTAGTATTTCTATCACTCTTTTGTAGGCAAAGGAAAAACGACCTGATTGTATATATGTAAAAACCCACTCAAATTTTAAGATTTTTGAATTGGTTTAACTTCCCTTTTTGGAAGCTGACCATCTTAAAATTTGAGTGGGTTTAGTTTTTAGACTCTCGGATAAATCCTCCTTTTGCAAGATTGCACGTTAATACGTTGACACTTCTTACACGTGCATTCTTGCTAGGAATTTCCTAGAACCTATTGAATCGATTAGTTCAAATCTTCTTGTTTGGTGTCTATCACCTTTTCACTTTTTAGTTATCGAAAATAAGAATTGAAAATCCACAAGTTAAAGATTATTTTTAATTTATCACCCGATTTACATCATTACCCAGTTTGATACATTACCTCATTCATCTATTTTCTTTAAAAGAAAATCTATAAAATTATTTGCATATTTTTCTTTATCTAAATCAATATAAACTGGTGATTCCCCGAATTCATCAACATCATCTAGCTTTAGATAATAGGATTCACCTTGATCATTTTCATGAATCACTAATTCTTTCTGTGAATTCCAACCATTTTTTCTGTTTAATTCATTAATATATACGATATCACCTCCCACAACAGTGTCAAAATCCATTTCGTATATACTAAAAATTTCTTCTCCATTAATCTCACCTCCACCATAGTGTTTTAACCACCAAACATAAGAAGGAGGAAAAATAACTCCTAGACGATTCTGAGCCAATTGAATCCATTCATCGGATATTCCATTTTCAAAATTCCCAAAATCAACAATATCAGTTTTATCCTCTATAAGTTTCCTTATTTTCTCGTAATCCATATTATTTCGTTTTACTTAAAATCCTTTGCTCTTTGTTTCCAATAATTACGTTTAAAAGTAGCAAATTGACTTCTATTAATCCCTGATGGTATTGTTCTGGGATTAATATGAAGAATTTTACTATTTTTCTTATGAAATGTTTGTGTCATTTCAGCTAAGCCTGCCGCATCAGACTGAATCATATGATGCAAATTTATAGGTTTTCCATCAATTCCTATTGGGGCTCTACCAGATGCCATTCTTTCCACATTTGTACCTGTTACCTTCACTTTTTTACCTTTAACTTTAATATTCCAAGATGAAATAGCTTTAGGATTAAAATTATCACTCCTTTGGTAAACCTTAATTCCTTGAAAGTAAGTTGTTCCTTTCCAAAACTTCCTCGTATTTTTGGAAATTTTATTAATCTCACTTACACCATCAGTTATTTTTAGAAGAGTTTTTACCCCTTTATAACCAATTTTAATCGCATCACCGGCAATTCCAGCACCCTCTGTTAACAAGTCAATTCCATCAACATCTTTACCACTTCCTAATTTTGTAATGGTAACAAGAGGTGTCAAACCGTCCACAACTTCTGTAGTTATCTTCACATTCTGTTGATAGATTTTTTGAGAATAAGAAAGTCCTATACTTCCAGGATCAGGTAAGTCTTCTTGCTTTATGTCAGATAATTTAAATTCCGTTGGTAATTTATACTGTGCCTCATTAAAAATGACACCACTTTCAGCTCCATCTATTGCCGTTATGTATCCATCTATACTCTCATAAATTGGGGCTCTACCTTCTTCTAATCCCTCCAACTCAACAAACTGTATTACCTTATTTCCACTAAATGAATAGGGTGAATAATGTGGATATTTAGCAGTTAAAGGATCAACAGCAAAGAAACGGCCTAATCTAGGATCATGCATTCTGAATTTATAGTTTACAGAATTACCTGGCCCTTTTATTTCGTTATCGACTTCTTGCCCCTGGAAACCGTATCTATACTCTTCAGGATCATTATATCTCCCTGGCATTTGCATTCCAAAAACTAAAACCCTTATGCAATTATTTAACTTTTCAATGAACTTTAATAATCCTAATAAATTGGATATAACTTCCTATAACAAAGAAACAAAAAAAGCAATGATTATCAAAACCATTGCTTTAGATATTTAAATACGCCTTACGATACGCTTCCATTAGATTAGAAAATTAGTATGCGCTAAAGACCTGCTTCTTTCTTTATCTTTAATATTTCAGCTTCAGGTAATTTAGTAATTGTAGAAATAACAGAAACTTTTAATCCTGCTTTCAATGAT
This sequence comes from Flavobacteriales bacterium, assembly GCA_025210805.1. NCBI lineage: Bacteria > Pseudomonadati > Bacteroidota > Flavobacteriia > Flavobacteriales > Flavobacteriales bacterium. The sequence goes on along the minus strand of JAOAQX010000021.1, from coordinate 15,667 downwards.
TCAATCACTGTATTTATTTTTTCTTGGGCAATTCCCTCCTGATAGCTTGTATCTATTGAATTTTGAATATCACGATAGTATTTTAAACTTCCTTCGTAACTATCATATTCTTCTCTTGTCATTTTGGCTACTTCTGCTGTTTCAAATAACTTCTCAAAAATTGATTCCCTCAATGCATCAGGAATTCGGTCTAATCGGTTAAGGTTTCTAAGAACGTATAGCCATTTATCAAAACGTGTTTCAAGCTGTTCTACAGTTTTATTAAACTTTGGCATCTCAAGATAGATAAAGGTCAACTTATCATAAAATATCTTATGCGTATCTATATCCATTAGTTGAACATCATATCTATACTTGTCTTTTTCGTTTTTGTCTTCGTCAAACACAAAATCTAAGATACCAATGGTGTAAACGGCTTTTAATTCAAAATCCCACTCTGAAGATCTTGGGGCTTGTTCTCTGATCGGAAAAGTAGAATAGAAAACACTACGGTCTTTAAAAAACTTTTGTTTTGCTTTTTGAAGCTCAACGATAAATTTCTCCCCCTTTTCGTTTTCACAGTAAATATCAAAAATAGCTTTACGGTCTATAACTGTTGAACCTAAATGTTCTGTCTTCATATAATTGAGCTCAACAATACGACCTTCTTGATCTTTTAAAAGCTCATTCAGAAAATCCAATAACAAATCCTTGTTCGGTTCTTCACCAAACAATTTCTTAAATCCAAAGTCCGTAAACGGATTGATATATTTTTCCTTAAATCTTGACATAATGTGTTTTCTAAAAAATCTAATTTCTGCAAAGATAAGTCTTTATATGGCGTAACTATATTAAAATTGATATAAATTTCCATTAATCATTTCCATCCTTAGTACCCTGAATTCTTAATATTTCTAATTCAGTTAACCCAGTCAATGAAGTGATTTTTTCTATAGATAGCGTTTTTAATAACTCATCAATAATTCTCTTATTTGATACTCGCTTTTTAATTTCTTCTTGGGCTGTTTTAACACCCTCTTTATACCCCTTTTCAAATTGACTCTTTTTAACTTCTTCTTGAGCCATTTTAATACCTTCTTCAAACCCCTTTTCAAATTGATAGTTATGCACATTATTTAAATCTCGATAATGTTTCATGCTTGTCTCATAATACTGCCAATCTTGATTTGTCATTGTTCTTAAATCTGCAACACTAAACAGTTTTTGAAATATTATTTCATCGTGAGTACTAGGTCTTTTGTCTAAGTTGTGTAAATTTTTTATGACAAATAACCATTTGTCAAGATCTGTGGTCAGCTCATTTGTGTTCTTGATAAATTTTGGAAGTTCTACATATGTAAAGCACATATTATTTTCGAAATTTGCACCAAAATCTATTTCTTGAGTATAAAGATATTGAGTACCATCCTTTCTATTTTCTTTAAATACAAAGTCGGTTAAAACTATTGTATACAATGTGGTACTTTCTATAGTTAACTTTGATCGCGATATTTGCTTTTCAATTGAAGATATAGAACGATAAAAATCTATAACAGTATTACCGATAGGATGATTTTGAATTTGAAATTCAACTATTATCTTTTGTTTCTTCTGGTTTACACAAAGAATACAAATACCTTCATTGCTCTTAAGATAAGGGACACTTTCGTCTTCATTATCTAGATAGAATATAGATATTATTTGTCCTTCTTTTTCTTTTAAGAATGTGTTTAGGAAATCTAATAGTAAATCTTTATTGGATTTTTCAACAAATAATCTTTGAAAACCATATCCTGTAAATAGGTTGATATATCTTTCTTGAAATCCTATCATAATTTTTTTTTCTAAAGTTAATCGATTTAAATCACCTTTCAATGAATCACCCCAATTTCGGCATAAAATTCTCCACGGCTAAAGCCAAAGAATCGGTATCATGAACCTTGTAATTCTCTGTACTCGAAATATAAGCATGCCCTGCGTTGTATTGAGCTATTCTTAGATTTTCCGTCTTAATCCAATACGTAATTCTTGATGCTCTTATTTGTTTGAAACAGTTGAATTTTGGATCTTGTTTACTCAGTTGTTTTTTGAGTTTGGCTAATACATTCTGAATATCCTCACGACTTCCTGTTGAAAAGAATAATTGCGTTGTTTCTTTTTGATATTGGTTAAGAATTTTCTCTCTAATATCACTGATGTATTCCAATAAATCCATCATCTGCAAAGGGTTTAATTTTAAACTTCGTTCTTTACTTTTTCTTGTGTTTGGGATATGAACAGTACCTGTTTTTAAATCAACATTTTTTGTATTTAAGCTTTTTAAAGAAGTAGTATCAATTCCCTGAAATACATAAAATCCGAGAATCACCTTATTTCTCTTTCTACACCATTCTATCTCTTCTTTTACATCAAACACTTGATAATTTAAGTAGAGGTATTCGAGTTCTTCCTTACTTAGGATGGTGTGATATTGTTTGCGTTTTATTCCTTTAATTTTGATATAACGAGTAGGATTGGATTCTCGGATCCCTTGATCACAGAGAAAAGAATAATAATGCTTAATACTGGTTAGATATTTAGCTTTAGTGATGTTTTTAACCTTAGCTGTTATTTCTAAAAACTGTAGGAAATCAATCAAATCTTTATACTCCAAAACTTCACTTTCCAGATTGTTTTGTAAACACCAAGTTTTAAAATAATCCAGCTCAGCTAAAGATCGGTTTATCGATTTATAACTATACCCTTTGCTTTCAAGGTAGATTTGGAAATTACAATTCATGTTTTTTTTGAATTAAGTGAGTATATATTTGAGTAGAATCTAAGGAGCTATGACCAAGAAAATCGGCAATGTCTTGCAAATTCATTCCTGCTTCCAATAAATGAGTAGCTATGCTATGGCGAAGTAAATGGGGATGCAGAACTTTTTGCTTAAAACTTGGATGATCTGAACGCCTTTGTAGTTCTTCTAATCGTTTAGAAAAATTGCTTTTAGACATACGCCCTGATCGAATACTCACAAAAAAAGCTTCTTCTTTACTTTTAGCTAAATAGGGTCGAGCATCAAAAAGATATTTCTGAAAAATGGATTTTGTGGATTCGGTAAAAGGCACATATCGCTCTTTATTTCCTTTGGCATGTTTTACATGAAGTATTTTTGTAAATAGATTGATATCGGATGCGTTCAAGCAGTAAGCTTCATTCAATCGAAGTCCACAAGAATACAACACAGACAATAAAGCCTTATCTCTAAGCTCAATGCTGTATGGCATTTTATAGGGAGGATGAACTTCGGTAAGTCTAAAGAGATGCATCATTTCTTCTTTTGTAATGATTTGGATGTCTTTTGATTCTGTAGATTCTCGAAGGATTCTTGGAGAAAGAATCAGGCTTTTTCCATTCTTTCGAAGATAATCAGTTAATAAACGTAGCGCATGCTGATGTTTATTTAAATGGGCATTTGAAAGTCCTTTTCCTGGGATTCTTTTGTGTTCCCTTTTCTGGAGGATATTTCGATAGTAATATTCGATGTGTTTTTGATTGATAGCGGAAAGTTCGTTTTTATGAATACTTTCTAAGAACTCAAGAAATTCTTTAACCAAAAGTGGTAACTGATAGACGGTACTCGATGAATATCCAAGGACAGACAGCCAAGAACTAAAATCCGATAAAACATATCGAAATGCCTTGCTTTTAAGTATATTTGATGAGTAAGCCTTGTTCATGTTTTTGGTCTTTATGGATTTTAATTTGTGTGTCCTACACCGTGTTTTTCTATAGTTTACTAGGGCTTATCGTAGGACAAAGGAGTTATTGTCCTACAGTCTACCTACAATGTCCTACTGTTTTGCTGTTTCCTCTTTTTGGCTAAGTTTGTTTACTAATCGATTTTTATACTCTTCAAAAGTTTCTTGAAGTGGTTTTGGATTTTTAGGATGATAATCCAATAAGGCATATTGATATCCCGTTTGTTTTTTCCCTCCTTTAATCTCAAGAAGTCCAACTTCCATAAGTTCTTTTAGATATCGGTTTACATTTCTTCTTCTGAGCTCAGGATTTTCCTGAAGCAGTTCAAATATTTTGAAGTATTCTCTCTGATGAGAAAATTCCTTTAACCACTCATAAAATCGCTCCAAAGCGGATGATTCTATTAGTTTATTTTTCTTTTCAAGCAGTGGCCTAAAAAGATTCAGCGCTATTTCAAGATCGGAAAGTTGAGTTTGTAAAACTCCATTTTCATTGACTCTATTTTTTTGATGGATAAAAGTGATGGTTGAGCTAAGTTGTAAAAGCTGGTAAAGGAGTTTTCGATTATTCTCAAGATGTTTGGGTAGGAAAATATCTAAAGCATAAGGATTAATCACCGAAAACTCTTCTAAGCTTAGCTGTATGGTTTTTAAAAGCTCTTGGGTTTCCATTTGCTTATCAGAATCTATCAGTCCAGCAAACATTCTTTTTTCTTGCTCGTGCCAAGCGTTTAATTCCTCCTCATCTTCATGTAATGGATAGGACAAAAAAGGAAGAGCATTTATCTTATGGGCGTATTTCTTTTTACTACTGGCACACAGTGCTACGGGACCATTTATTTCAGGGCTCATCACAAAAGGGATTCCTGTTTTATGATTCTTTAAAGAAACGACTTTTTGCAATCGTCCCTTTCGAATAAGCTCATTCAGTTGAGTATGTAATTCTTCTTTAGTTCCTATATTGGATAAAAACAGGGCTTTTTGATGCAACTCATCACGGGAAAAATAAAACAGGGCTTGGGAGGAAATACTGCTTGGAAATAAGGTTTCGCTACTCGGCAAACAGTATTGCATCTTTTCAAAGAGTAATTGACTTAATTGTCCATTATCTAAAAAACAAATCGATAAAGGTTTTGGCATTTTCCGAGATGCTACCGATAGGTAAATAAGAAGTGCTTCATCTTGGTTGGCACAAATACCAGCCTTGGTAAGTTCTTTTTGAATAAGCTCAGTGAGATTCTTTTGGTTAAGGATTTTTTCTGTCTTTTTTTGGATGGGTAAAGAAAGTCCTTTTTGAGATATAAAGCTTTGTTTGTTTCTGATTTCACTAAAGCGATATTCTTCGAGAATGTTTGTTATCTCCGCAAAGAAATTTTGAGTATCGCTAAACCCAATCTCAAATCGCTGACATAAATTCGTTAGCAGTAAATCTACCGAATCAGCTCGATATAGGTCTATGGATGTTCTGATAGCTGGTACACGAGATTTCTTTTTGGATATCTTTAAGGTGACTGATAAACTATCGAGGTTATCCAAATGGACACCTCCGAATACTTCTACTAAAAGATGCTCATCAGAAAGTCGTAAACGCTCTTTATCTTGGTTTTCGAATAATATGTTGTTTTTTGCCATGTTTTTCAGGTTTTACAGCGTTTGCAAGGTAAGTTTAGTGTCTAAATTGTGGTAGCGATTTTTATATTTCCTGCCTATAATACGGACTTGAATACTTAGGCCCTGCCTATATTGTTGAATACGTCTTAGCGATTTAATTCTTGATTTCTTTTTTTGCTTTTTATTCTACTTTTTTCAAGAATCATATCTTCTTTTATGCCTAGCGTTTTAAAGCGATATTTCCTGTTTCCATAATGTATTCCCGTCAGCTTTCCATTTCTTATGTATGGTTCAATTCCGTTATGTTTTAGCGTATGAACAAAACTTGGAATATCTGGAGAAGCATGGAAAATACTTTGCACCTTGTAGTAGAGCTGTTCTTTTTCAGAAACTTCTCCTATTCGTAATCTCATCTGCATTTCTTTTTCCGAAATTTTGGTTTTCTTTTTCGACTTTGAATGATTCACAAGTGAATGCTCCAGCTCAGGATATTTATCCAATTGGTATTTTTGAATATTCTGTTTTACCTCTGAAAATTCCTTTCTCGAAAGTCTGTTTGATTTCCCAGTTCCATAATCAATTGCAGAAAAACAGAAATGTAAATGGACATGATTTTTCTCGAAATGAGCCACAACAAGAGAAAGGGCTTTTGGATTTCGTAATTGAACATATTTCTTTGCAAAATCCTTTAGCATAACTCGAGAAATGGATTCAGTATCTTTTGGATTAAAACTCATAATCTCATGATGTAATTTGATCCCATTGCTACGTTTGATTTGCCTATTTCCCTCACAAGCTTCATACTGTCGAACCCAAGATTCTTTATCTTGAGTACGAAGTAGTTTTTTATATACAAACTCAGCATTGTGGTCTTCTTTAAACATATACTCAATGACGGTTTTAAAAGCATTCCTCCCCTTATGTGACTTGGATTTGATAATCATGCTTGAAGTTTTTGAAGGAGTATTTCCAATCGCTTAACAATAAGATCTTGGGAAATTTCCTCGTCTTCAAGCTCTACGATTAGATCAAGAAGTAGAAGTTCAATTTCACTTGTATTAGTACCCTTGTTAAAAATTTGCTCCTTGAGATATTTCGATAAAGGCATTTTAAATGATTCAGCATCTTTCTTTAATCTGAAATAATCATCTAATTTGAAGCTAATGGATATCGATTTATTCTTCTTGTCAAAGTCCTCTTTTCTTCTTTTTCTATAAGAGCTCCAATAGAAGCTTTTAGCCTCTTGAATGTCTTGATGGTCTCCAAATTCTAATACACCTAAAGCTTCTAAATAATCATACACGGAAGCAAAGTGTTGAGGTTGGATTTTTTGATTCTTATTCTCCATATTTCGGAAATTTTACGTTAATGATTTTTTCTTCTTGTTTTGGATTATATTTCTTTTTGAAAGTGGATAGGTCTAAGTAAACAGCAGTATAGGTAAATGATGGTTTTGGATTTTCATGTCCAAGATTTGTTTCTGCTTTCATATTCAATGCTTCCACCATCCATCTTTGTTTGTAATAAGGTGTCGTTTTTACCTTAAGAGGTTTTCCTCCACTCGGTATGATTAGAACTTGGTTTTTAGGCATTGTTCGTATTTCATCAGCGGTCATTAATCGCCTTGTACGAGTCATGCCTTTTTCATCTTCGTATTCGTATTCACCAAGAATTTTAGAAAGGTTTTCACTCTCATCAGTAAGTCCTGTGAAATACACTTTCACACCTGCGTTATTGAGTATCGTCTTTGCATTAAAAGAACCGTAATTCTCAAAAATTTGATTTTCAGACTGTAGTACACCTAATATGGGTATAAGGAACTTCCTCGCGTTAGAAATAATGGAGGCCAGGTTTGGTAAGTACATCGAACCAAGTTCATCTGCGATGATTGAGATAGGTAAATCTTCATCGCTTGGTAAAGCTTTGTTAAATACCGAAGAGAAGAATTGTTCAAAAAATATCGAAATAATCTTTTGGTAATACGCCGTATTTCCAAGTGGACATCTTATAAAAAGAGCGGTTTTTTGTCTTCTAAAAGAATCAAAATCTATGGTATCGACACAGGTTAAATTCTGTAGCTCTTTATCATTTCCAATAAAATTCAAGCTAGCAAGTGCTGAACTGATGATAGAAGCTCTTGTGTTCTCACTATTTTTTAGAATCCCTTCAAGTTTTCTCTGTAGTGTTTCTGTAGCATTTTCCTTAAATAATGTTCGGATAGTTTCTGGTTCACTTTGTAGGTGCTCAAGTAAATAATATACGTTTGCTAGATTTCGATATATCTGTGATTCGTTTTCAGTAAGGTATTCAATACAAATAGAAATTAATTCTTCAGACTTTAATGTCCAAAAATCAGACTTTTCGTTTGAGGTTCTCACAAGCATGGAGCTTACCTTGGCTATATCGGAACTGGAACAAATACGCTTTAAGGGATTGTAGAAAAGTGATTTTTCAGGATTACCAAAATCAAGATATTTTACAACAAAACCCTTACTTAGAAGGTAGTTTTCACTCTGAGACAATTCACCTGAATTGTCGTTAACTATCATAGAGTGTGGACAACATAAAATACTCGGAAAAATTATCGTTGTGGATTTCCCTCCACCACTAGGAGATACGCACATAACATTTTCTTGGCTTCTTTTCACCGTCAAAGCTCTTTTCCCATCCAATACAAACCCTCGATGTTTCTTACGTATAAGCTTATGAGCTTTTCCAAAACCAGCTTCTAATTTGTCGGATTTGGTTATTAATAAATCTTCAAGGTTTTCTAAGGCTATTTCTATCATCTCGCCCAAATCGGCTAACATGTCGAATCCTGCCTTTCGAAGTGGAGCTGTTGCTCTATAGAACGCTCTTAACTTTCTCCGAATGTATCGGTAGTATATGTTTCGTTTATTGATCATAAATTCACTTGTTTTTAAGTTGTTGATTGATGATTTCGTTGAGACTTGCAAAAAGTCCTTCGGCTAGTTTACTGATAGCAAACACTCCCAAAAGGAGTATTTGCATGAGTAATTTGAAAACCGCTTTAACGATGCTGATGATAGTTTCCATTGCTTAGCGTATTAAAGGGTTAATGTTTCCGATATGGACTTCGTATCCTTTAGGGAGAAGTAAGGCTTCATACAACTTAATTAACAGACCGTAATAGATTCCATCTTCGTAATTCTGAACTTTGTAATACAGATATACTTTAGTATTTCCATCTTTTAGCTCTACGGCTTCAAAAGCTGATTTTATCGCTTTATAATTTCGTTGAAACTCCAAACTGTTAAAATGGTAAAGGTTAATGAAGCTGTTCTCTTTGAGGTCTGAGAAAAGGTGGATTTGATCAGCTCGTCCTTCATTCAGATGCTTAACTAAAATCGGATAGAGATAGGATTTGGGCGCATTTTTTTGTAAGGAATCAGAACTGAATAATTCAGCTTCTATCTTTTTGAAAAACGCTTTTTCCTTCTGTCGATTTTCTACCTCGTTGGATAAAAGTCCTGTTGTTCTATTGAATTGGATTTCTGTTGTTCCGTGAAATGGAAGATCATTTAAAACTTCATAGCTGATACTAATCGAGTCGAGGTTTTCTATATCTACCATTTGCTTTAGCCATGTCGCTGATGGTTGGATTTCGAAATCTTCAGATTTGTCTTCCAAAACACATATACTTACTGAAGAACTTTGTTTTGAACTTTGCTCCTGGCATCCAGCCAAAAGCAAAGCGAATAAAATGAGTATCATCTTATACATAATCTTCATAATTTGTTGATTCGTACTTCATGGTTAAACTTGGGATTTCTTCGATTTTCGAGATACTCTTCCCTGTTTGTAACTCTAGCTCTAAAAGAGCTGTTCTAAGCGTTTCTTGATAAGAACCATCAATTAAGCGTTCCTGTTCATGGATGTAAATCAGTAGTGAACTCACAAGATTTTCCTTTTCCGACAATTCTTTTGGAATCATGCTTAACTCCCCATCAATTTCTTTGATTCGTTTTTGATACTCGGTAAAAAGTTCTCGGCTTTTCTGATTTTTAAGGAAGGTCTGTCTTTGCTCAACAGTTGGGGCGTAAAAGCTCGATAACATAGAAGCGCAGATAAAGAATATGATGTTTATAGCAACAAAATGTGTTGATGTGATGCCATAGGCATTTTGGTCATTCATGACAGTGAAATATGCCATTCGCATCTCTCCAATAAAATAGAAGATGATTGCCATCACTCCTATGCTGATGATCCAAAACATAACCTTCTGCAAAAGATTTTTAGCGTATTTGTTTACTATTTTTGGCACAAAATGTGCGGAAAAAATCAAGCAAATTCCAAGTCCTGCGGACATTAATGTTGCTATAAGTAGATTGGAAGATACAACTTGAAATGCCTTTACATTAAATCCAGTTTCGGACACAAGAAGTAAAGCAATAATGACAACGATAAATTTCCATCGCTTCATTACATGGGACAAGTATGCAATGTCTTCCTTTTCGCTATTGAGTCGGTGTTTTCTGATTTTCTCTTCGAGTTGTTTCTTTTCTTCTTGAAGAACTTCAACCTTCTCTTCTGATTCAGCTTTTAACTGTAAATATTCCTTCAGCTGTCCAGCCCATTGAATTGATTTGTGTAAATCGAAAATTAGATTTTGATAAAGCCCTACAACATACATAAGAAAGGATTGTAAGTCTGAACTACTTAAAGCAGATAAGCTTTTTACTTTAACAGAAACATCCTTTTGAATGGCGACTGTCTTTTTGGAGAACTGCTTCTCAAAGTTCTCGTGGATCATGATACTGTGTTTTTTCATGGTCTTTTGATTTTTGGTTTATATAATAGGGTGGATAAAACACCACCCCAAGATTTGGGGTGGTGTTGATGGATTACTTGTTTGCTTTTTCGTGTAGAAAGATTTGCAGGCGATCCCATTCTAGTTTTGCAGGAAGATCTGCACCTGATTGGTTAAATATCTCCATAATATCTTGTGGGAAATATTCGTCTTGAACGGCAAAAGTTAAAAAGTCAACTTCTCTAGGATTATAAAAAGCTCCTCCCTCCTCGATAATTGTTGTTGGCTTATAGTCATACTTGATTAAGTATGCGTATAAGTGGTCAAAGGAAATCACTTCGTTAAGAACTTCGTAGCGGTGTATTGGTTTTGATTCAATGTTCGAATCACAATTTGGAGATTGGCTAAAATGTTTTTTTAGCTCTTTGTTAAGGTCTAGATGACGACCTTCTGAATGAAAGTTAAACTTGTTCATGATGATCAGATTTTTTCGTTAATGAAAATCTCAAAATCACCTACTGAAATTTGATTGACAATTTCTTCGATTCGTGAAAGAATCAGTAATGAAATTGGAGCTCGTTGGAGTTCTTGATCTAGAATAATAGAACTTCATAGTAAGCCTCAAATTTATGTAGTAGTTTTTTTGAGGTTAGCGAAAATTTCATGGTCTATTCACTTGCCAGAGTGAGTAGGCCTCTTTTTTTTTGCTTGATACAAATGTGATGTAATAAACTGATAATCAAGAATGAATATTTGAATGAGAAAAATGAAAAATTGAATGAAAAATCCGACCTTTACAGAAAAATTAATATAAGCTATGGGAAAAGGAAGAAATAAGAAATCAAGATTTGGAATAAGGCGATCTTCTCTGGAAAGTATATTACAAATCAGTAAGACGCTTGGACCTATTATATCTAATGGTGTAGAAGAAATGGAAACTCAAATTAATAATCTAGGAGAGCGAAATGAAAAATTAAATTATATGAACCAAGTTAATAAAAATATAGCCAATTTTAATACCCAAATAAATAATGAAGAATTCACCTTAGAAAGTATCAATTCAATAATAGCTCTAATATTTTGCAACTACAAAGAAGGAACTGACGAATATCTGGAGTACTCCATAGATACAGTAAAAATGTTTTTTAATTCCATTATTTTAACAAATAAGAAATACCGTCAGGATGATTACAGAAAAGCAAATAAATTTATCGAATTAATATTACCGTATTCAAGGTTTAGTAATGAATATAATAAAATTCAAATTGATGAAAATTGGGAAATAAAGAAGCTTGAAATAAAGATCAACAAAAAAACTATGGAGAATAACACCCCTAGTAAAATTGATGATTCTATTTTATTGTCTGAAATATTTGAAAATACAAAAATTGACCCTATTGAAATTGGAGAACATTTAAATAAACTACCCTTCGCTAATGGAAAAGTTGAAGTTATCCAAATTATTAATGATTTATATCTTACTAAGAAGATCTCTATAAAACTACAAGAGATACTTAAAAAAGTAGCTAATGTAATATTTAAAAACAGAGTAGAGCTCGAAACGGAAATAGAAAGACTTCAGAAAATTGGGAATTTGGAATTATCGAATGTATTTGAGAAGATAAAAATTGCCGTTGATAATAAAAATTTAGATCAACTTTCAGATATTTACATCAATCATAAAGAAAAAGGTATTTCTATTTTAAAAGAATCAATAAGACAAACACTACCATTTTTAAACCACGAAAAGACGAAAAGTTTTTACGATGAATTAATAAGAATAGAGCCTAGACCCGATAATTATTATAATTACGCTCGATATCTTTTCAAATTCAATTTCTTTAATGAATCTATTACCCAATACCTAAAAGCCTTAGAGTTATATAATAGATTAGATCAGAAACATCCAGGGGAATATTCCCTTGATATAGCTGATACTCTTTCCGATTTAGGAATATTACAAAATAAGAAAGGGAACTACACAGAAGCAAAGATATCGTACCAAAAAGCTTTAAAACTCTATCACAAATTGAATGAAGAAAACTCGCAAGAATATTCATTTAATGTAGCTATTGTCTTGATAAATTTAGGGGGACTACAAAGTAATGAAGGGGATTATAAAATTGCTGAAGAATCATACAAAAAAGCTTTGAACCTCTTCATCTCATCAACAGAGAAAGATAGCAAAACACATCATGATCAAATTGCAAATATCCATAATAATCTAGGAGTTTTAAAAAGAAAAATGGGAGACTACATAAGCTCAGGAGAAGCATATCAAAAAGCCCTCGAAATCTACGATGAATTAGCAAAGAAAAATCCGACTAAGTACGACCCTTTTTTAGCCAATACATTAAACAACATAGGTAATTTATTAAGTCGAAATTTTGGAGATCACACTAGTGCAAAAATATCTTACCAAAAAGCTTTGGAAATTTACAACGACCTAGCTAAAAACAATCCAGAAGCTTATGAACCTAAAATTGCAGACGTCTTAAATAATTTTGGAGTTCTTCAGAATGAACTAGGTAATTATATAGATGCAGAAATATCATACCAAAGAGCGTTAAATATTTTTGATAAATTATCTCAAGAAAATCCAGATATCTATCTACATTATTTAGCAACAGCTCTAAATAATTTAGGAGTTACACAAGCAAATAAAGAAGATTATAAAAATGCAGAAGCCTCACTATTAAGAGCCTTAGAAATTAGAAAGAAATTAACTCAGGAAAATTCTAAAATATGCACCTCGAACTTGAATAAAACCCTTGCTAACATAGAAACATTGCAATCAAAAAAAAATAATTCTAGAGAATGAATTCCTTTGAATTTAACAACCTATCTTAGGACTAGCTCAAAGAGGGTAAATCATCAGACAGAGTTTAATTTATAGACCCCAATTTGAATTCAGGATTTTTGTAATTAGAAAAAAAACAAACAACCCTGCCTTAACCTGTGTGACACTAAGATACTAGGCAAGATTGCATTATTCCACGAATAATTATCTATTACAGAAGTATTCTTTTGTAATAATGCGATCTTGCGAAGGAAGTTCCTTTCGAATCCTGAACCTAAATAACTATTATAATAAAACTCGGGAATTAAGTTCAAGGCACTAAAAAAACATAGACTAAAGTGCGTTTGCTGAATATCTTGGTTTTCTGGAGATATCTTTATTCAATTCTTTATCTAATTCAGTTGAATTACTTTTTACAAAAATTAAAACATTCGATTTCATAAGGTTTAGAATGTCATCTTTACCACGGATATCCAATAGGTTTATTAGTAACTGTGATTTAGAATTTTCATTATGATAGATAATAATAATTTTATTTCTTTTAGATGTTAATTTATTAACGAAATTAAAAACTTCGTTAATATAGTCTTCATCAGATTTATCTAAAGAGTGACCAAAAAAGAAAAACGAATAATTTGATTTTTTCCTTGAATCGTACTCTTTTATAAAGTTATAATCTGTACAATTATCTAATTTTTGAAAGTACTTCGTAAATGGTAAAAAGTACTTTTTATTTAAGGCATCTGTTGGCACTTCATTAATTCCAAGTACAATATTGTTTGCAGATGAGTCAATCCTACCATGAAGATAATTTGTTTTATTTCCGCCAAAAAGTAGATCAAATGTAGGAGTATAATTAAACGTGAAATGTTTTTCAATTCTTGAAAATGAAGAACTATCGATTGAGGTAATTATGTTTTCATAAAACGGTAATACAAAGATTTCAAAATAGTAATTGAAAATTTTCTTAAAAGTAATAATCTCACTCTTCAACATATTGGATATTTTCTCTTCATTTATATCAATAAAAAAATCATATTTTTCCGTTAAAAAATTAGTGTTAAATAATAAATCCGTATACTGATTTTCTGAGATAATTTTAAAACTTTTCAATACCTCAATCATCTCTATGTTATTGTCCAATACATAAGGTTTAAATAAAGAAAGTCCGCTTTTATGTATTGATCCACTAGAAAAGATATGACGTCTAATATATTCCAAGGAATTGAATAAGAGAGTCAGTACATACTCAATTTTACTTTCAAAATCTATCCAAGATTCGATATGGTATTCTTTTTTAAAAAATTGATACCATAAGTTATTTGAAACCTCTTCTTTAAGTAGTTCGATTTTTTTAATATCAAACTCAAAAGGTTTATAATACTCCTTAATACTCTGCAACTTATCAGTTGCAGAAAATATAGAATCAAAATCTGTTTTCTTATTATTTTCAATAAAATTTAAAATTTTAATGAAATCTGTATAGGAAGTTGGTAGTCTAAAATTTAAATCAAAACCATTTCCAGTAATTAGTATTTTCGGCATAATTACTAATATTTACAATAAATATAATACTTCAAATTTAATTTATTCATTACTAAATCAATTTTCCGAATTGAATGACTGATTACTATTTCGATAAAAACATTTAAAATATCACTACTTCCCAAAAACGTCTAAACCAACACCTAATCCAATTCCAAGATACCCCTCATTGGCATAATTCCAATCTTTAACATTTTCTGTTACGGGAATATCCCAACCATAAGAAAAATTAACTTGGAATCCTTTAAGATTAAGCCCAATACCTGGAGAAATAAAGAAAGCTAGACCATCTTCCTCATTTTTATATGGCCGATTTAATAGACTTGTTGACGACGAGTTTAGTGTAACCTTTGAAAAACCAAAACCAACCCCTACTGAAACTCCTCTAGAACTTTTTTTAGCTTTAATTCTTCGATTCTTAAATTTTTCCCAATTATAATTGTAAGAAATAGAAGCTCCTATTTTTAAATCTGTTGTAACCTTACTTCCAATTGAATCATTTAATGCTGGCCTTATTGCAAAGGGAATTGTTATTGTTTGCCATTTAACAAATGATTTTACTAATGTAACAGAACTGTTTTCTGGTATCTTTATGTATCCTTTATTATTCAAAGAGTCATATTTCTTTTTTATAAAATGATATGGGTTAAGATATAGCTTATCAGGTTCTTCATCCGAGTGTTTTATTTCTCCAATTTTCCAGTTACTTTTAACCTCTATAGGAACATATTTTTTGACGGTAATTGAATAATCTTGATCTAATGTTCTTTGAGTAGAAATACCTGCAATGGTTTCAGTAATAGTCCAACCCTTGGGTATTTTTATTTCTTCACTTCCTGTTTTCATATAAACTGTATCCTGAAATGATTTATCTCTCCTCAATCTATATTGTCCTATTTCTGTTTCCTGATCTTGAGAAAAAACAATGGTTATGTTTAAAAGTAGAGTAATCAATAAAAATATATTTTTCATAATAGTGTTTTTTTGTGCTTAAAATTCTATAAGCTAATAACTTTTGTTTAAAGCGCAATATATAAACAACCATTCACCCCCAAATACCCCTAACGTGGTATATTCAAAAAACCACAACTCATTTCGTTGTAGTTTTGTCATGTAGGTAAGATACTGCTAGCGACACCGCATCAAAAACTCCAGTTTTTGGATCTTCAGCGAGCCATTGTTTTCGTTTTGGGTATTCAAAACGTTCAAGTTGAGGGT
>JAOAQX010000020.1 GCA_025210805.1 Flavobacteriales bacterium | reverse complement strand
CCACTAGCGCAGATGGTACTACGTAAGTGGGAGAGTATGTCGCCGCCATTCTTACAAAAAGAAACCCTTTCTAGAAATAGAAAGGGTTTTTTTGTGCCTTTTTTTGGGGGAAGTAGTGGGTTTTTGATAGAACAAAAATGCTTATACCTTCCAGAAAAGTGTGTCTAAATAAACATGAACAATACCACTATTTCTTATGAGTTTTTATTAAATTTAGCACGAGATATTCGCCACTTAGAAACGACCAAATTAAAGGAAGTTTTAAAAAGTAAAGGTATTAGTCAAACTTGGCTAGCTGAAAAAATGGGGGAACGTTATACAACCATTAATGAATATGCCAGAAATAAAAGGCAACCAAGCTTAGAGGACTTATACAAACTAGCAGATATCCTAAATATTGATGCTGCTGAATTATTAGTAAAGAAGAAAAAGAGAATGAGTAAAGATTTGATGAATTTCAGCTCTGAATTAAAAAAGTTCATAGATCAAGCAAAGATCAAGAAATCCTTAAAATACAGAGATTATTTAAAAGAATATAAAGGAACTAAAGTTAAAGTAAGTTTTGGACAAGGGGGATTTGCAAAAGTTCCATGGATTTCTTTTACCAAAAATCCTTTCACTACAAGTAATGGAATTTATCCTGTATATTTATTTTTTAAAAAAATTAATCAACTCATTTTGGCTTATGGAGTAAGTGAGACTAATAAACCTCAACTTAATTGGAAACTTAAGGAACCTATTACAATTAAAGAATATTTTAGTAATAATTCCTTAGGTAAACCTGATAGATATGGAGATTCTTTCGTGTTCAAAACTTATGACATTAATGATCTTCCTAATAATAAAATCTTGGATAATGATTTAAATGAAATTATAAGAGAATATAATTTGGTTACTACTAAATTTCATGATTATAATAAGATACAGTCAGTAAAAATGGATTTAATTTCTTTCCAAAAATCAACAAAATCGGCAAACCTCACCTATTCCAAACAACTCATCACACGATATATTTCCGCATTAGCAACCAAACCTTTTGTACTATTAAGTGGTTTATCAGGTTCTGGAAAAACAAAATTGGCACAAAGTTTTGCGCAATGGATTTCTGAATCTGATATGCAATTTAAAATTGTACCAGTTGGAGCAGATTGGACCAATAGAGAACCTTTATTGGGTTATGTAAATGCATTAAATCCTACGGAGTATATTTTACCAGAAAATGGAGCTTTGCAGCTAATAATCGAAGCTAATAAAGAGGAGAATAAAAACAAGCCTTATTTCTTAATCTTAGACGAAATGAACTTGAGTCATGTAGAACGTTACTTTGCAGACTTTTTAAGTGTCATGGAATCTAAGGATCAATTCAAATTACATTCTGACAAAGAACAAGAAAAGTCGGGAGTTCCTCATGAATTAAGTTGGCCGAAAAATCTATTTATAGTAGGTACGGTTAATATAGATGAAACCACTTATATGTTTAGCCCTAAAGTACTAGACAGAGCTAACGTTATAGAATTTAGAGTCTCAGAAGAGGAAATATCAAATTTCTTAAAAGAACCTAAAGAAATTGATTTAAGCGAACTAGAAAACAAAGGAGCAAATATGGCAGAAGCCTTTGTAGAAATGGCCAAGAATAAAGCTTTTGAAAATACAAATACAGACACTTTAAATGAGTCATTAAAAAAATTCTTTATTCAATTACAGAAATCTGGAGCTGAATTTGGTTATAGAACAGCTATGGAAATTCACAGACTATTTAAACAAATATCTGTAATAGATAACTCTGTGGAAGAAAATGAAAAAATAGACATTGCTATTATGCAAAAACTATTACCAAAATTACATGGCTCTAGACGTAAATTGTGTCCCGTTTTAGAAACCCTTGCTAGCTTTTGTGTAAAGGATATTGTAGATGATGTTAAAAAAGAATTTTTAGAGAATCAAGAAAACATCAATTATCAAGAGCCGGAAAAGGTAAAGTACCCATTGTCTCTAGAAAAAATTACACGAATGTATAAAGGAGCTTTAGACAACGGTTTTGCTAGTTATGCTGAAGCTTAAACAATGGTAGAAGATAAATACATAGCATATAATTTATCGTGCATTCAAGAGGATTTATTTTTAAATATTGATGCCAAAAAGGAATCTGATATTTTTATTGATAAGGATAGATTCTATGAGAATGAGCCTCAAAACCAAATAAAGGAAGGTTGTTTTTACGATTATTCTTTTACAGATCCGAACTTTAGATTGGTTTGTAGAAATCATAAAAGTATCGTTAAATCAAGAACAAGAAAAGGGCAACAGCACATTGGCACTATTTCTCCCAATATTTATGTTGGTACTCTTAGTTTAGAAGTTTATCATATTGATACGCCAGAAAATAAACATGAAATAAAACTGGAGGTACAATCTACCAAAACAAGTTACCGAAAAGATTACCAATATATGCTAAACAGTATTACCGAAAAGTGTACTGATTTAGTTTTACAGGCCAATGCTCCTGTTAGTCATTCTTTTGAGACAGATTTCGAAACAGATAACAAAACTTTATATCAGCGATTTGTATTTGTTAAATCAATCATCAATTCCGAAGAATTTGAAGAAGCCATTCATCGAATCATTAGTTCTCCAACCACAAAATGGAAAGAAGAACTAGAAATAAAGGATGTTAGAAGTTTAAAGCGTTTTAAGAACAAAGAAATAAAACAATTAATACACGGGAATAACAGAACAAAACTTTCGGTTAATCATCCTCTATACTCTTCGCAATTGACTTCTATTGCAACCAAAATAAACAGTAGTAGAAAAACAGAAAGTGTAGATACCTCAGAAAACAGATTTATAAAACATGCTTTAGAGACTTTTGCTAAGTTTTGTTTTGACATAGCTAATCATCCTAATGCAGGTGAACGACTTCAGGAAGAAGCAAATTCCTTAGTTGAAATTTTAGAGAATCATTTACAACACTATTTATTTAAAGAAGTTTCTAGACCAAGTACTTTGAAATTAAACAGCCCTACTTTACAAAAAAAAGAAGGCTATAGAGAAGTATTAAAAGTATGGCTAAAGTTTGATTTGGCAGCAAAACTAATTTGGGATGGTGGTGAAGATATTTATGAAGGAGGTAAAAAAGATATTGCAACACTTTATGAATATTGGTTATTCTTTAAATTGTTAGACGTAATTCAATCTATTTTTGAAATAGAAGCTAAAGAATTAGACAAATTAATTACTTCTAATTCAAACAATCTAAACCTACAATTAAAGCAAGGGAAAATTACAGCCATCAAAGGTGTTTACACAAAAGCTCATAGAGATTTAAACATTAGATTTAACTACAACAGAAGTTTTTCATCCAATAAAGAATTATCAAAATCGGGAAGTTGGACCACTACATTAAGACCAGATTACACTTTATCTATTTGGCCTACTTTTTTAAATGAAAAAGAAGCAGAAGCAAAAGAACAAATTGTACATATTCATTTTGATGCAAAATACAAAGTAGCTAATATTCATCAAATAATTGAAGGAGAAAAAGATGATGAACAACTGAATGATGAGAAGAAACAGAATCTAAAAGGAATTTATAAAAATGCAGATTTATTAAAAATGCATGCATATAAAGATGCTATTAGAAGAACCAGTGGAGCTTATGTTCTCTATCCTGGAGATACAAATAAAGAGTTAAAAGGTTTTCATGAAATTCTTCCTGGGCTAGGAGCTTTTTCTGTAAAACCTTCTGAAAAATCTAATGAAACAAAATACTTAGAACGATTTTTAAAAGAAGTTTTAAATCATTTTTTAAATCAAGCCTCTCAACGAGAAAATATTGCTGCAAAGTCATATGATATACATGAAAATGAAAATCCGAATATCATAAATGAGCCAATTCCTGAATATGTTAATAGTCAAAAATTAATACCAGACGAAACTTATGTTTTAGTTGGATTTTATAATACTAAGAAGCAATATGATTGGATAAAGAAAGGAAAATATAATTTTAGGATGGGTTCCGGTAACGGTTCATTAATTTTAGATAAAGAGACAGTTTCTTCTAGCTATTTACTACTTCACACACACAAAGAAAATTCATCTGGAGATTTATGGAAAATTACAAGTAGGGGACCTAGGGTTTATTCAAAAGAAGATCTAATTAAAAAAGGATATCCTAATCCGTCTCAAGATTATTATTTAGTGATAGAAATTGAAAAAGTTATTGCTGAAGAGTTTGAAGCTGTTACATGGAACTTTAAGGAATTGAAAAATTACAGTTCGGGTCGAGCATCTGCTTTTCCATTTACAGTTACCTTAACGGAATTAATGAAAACTGTTAAAAAAGACGAATAATCCACCCCCAAAAAAAAACAACCCCAAAACAGTTACCCACCTATTTTAAAGAAGCCTAGTGTTTTTTGGTTTGAAAAAGGTATATTTGAATAAACCATTTAAAATTTTAGTATGAAAAAGTCTATTGCTATATTGATTCTATTTTTTATTTCAGTATCTGTTTTTGCCCAGAGTCCTTGGACTCAGAAAAAGAATAAAGCCTTTATAAATTTATCATACTCTTTTATCAATAATTATGACAAAATCTTTGGTTTATCTGAAGAAATAGCCACTACTAGAACCTATTCTGATCAAACCATACAGCTCTATGGTGAGTATGGAATTACGGATAAAATAACACTTTTAATTGGTGTTCCTTTTAAAATGGTTTCTCTCAAGGATCAAAATAATGATTTAGAAGAAAACCTTTCAAGCCTAGGAAATGCAAGTATTGGAATCAAGCATAATTTCTATCAAAAGAATTTTTTGTTTAGTGGACAATTAGAATATAGCTCCAATATGAATAGCACGGGGAATTTAGGATTACGTACAGGATATGATTCTCATGCATTCTCGGCTTTAGGGATTATCGGTAAAGGGCACTCTAAATGGTTTGCACAAGGATTTGCAGGTATGATTTATAGAACAAACGACTATAGTTCTCACGTGAAAATAGGTGGGGAATATGGAAGGAAAATTAAAAATGTGTGGTTGATTCTGTTTCTAGACGGTCTAGTCTCTCTCAAAAATGGTGATCGTGCTCATACCATGGATGAACTACTTTCTTCACTCTATGTAAACGACCAATCATTTTCTGGTTGGGGTCTAAAAGTTCTTTATGAAACAAAATCAAATCTTGGTTTTGTGGGAAGTTTTGGAGGAGCTTTTTCAGGAAATAATGTTCCCAAAAAAGCTGCTTTATCTCTAGGTATTTATAAAAAACTTTAATTATCTAAAACTAAAAAATCAAAAGATTCAATAATCCTTAGATTTTTTTTTTTTAGAGTTTCTGTTCAAGGATTTTTTCTACCTGATGATAATCAAAATAGCCTTCTACGAGTAGTTGATTATTGAGAAGTACAGTAGGAAATCCACTAGCTTTACTTGAGGCTTGGTTGAAAATTTTCTTGGCAGCCGAAATATTAGTTGCTGTCATCCATTTTTTTTCAAATTCCTTGAAATCTATATCCATAGACAGGAGAATTTCTTGGTAGGTTTCTTTTTGATCTAAACGTTTTCCGAGAACAAATAATGCTTTTTGAATATTATGAGAAAACTCAAAAACTCTATTAGGATAAAGTTCTAGAAAAAGTACTAAAGCAGCCGATGGTTCTAAGCTACTAAAAGAATAACTAGAATCTAAGGCAAGTTGATAATAAGCTTCGGATACTTCTGCACCCGTCGTTTGTGACATTCTGGGAGCATGATTTTTAAGAAAACTGCTCAATTCTGCTCCGCCTTTGGGTGCATCCTGTCCTAGCCACATTCCACCTACTAAAATTTCAAATTCAATTTCTTTACCGAATTTTTCTTGAAGCTTTAAAATGTTTGAACTATTTCCATAGCACCATCCACATTGGGGATCCATAATATAAGTGAGTTTCATTGTGTTTTTTGTTTGATTTTTTTGTGCATAAGAAAAGAAACTTATCATACACAAAAATATAGTTAAGACTTGTTTTTTCATGGTTCTGATTTGTTTGCACAAAGTTATACCATTTATAGTATTAGCCAATATTGTACATACAAGAATTATCAGGTAATGAAATTTATATAAAAGGTCCTGAAATGAATTGTTCAAACTAGTAATTTGCAATTAGGTGCTTTAACTTAAGAAGTTACGAAATAGTTGATTGTTTTATTTAGAATAATTAAAAATAAACATTCATTGAAATAAAGATAATATTATATTTGCCTAATCTTTAATCAGTCTAAATAAAAGAAGAATTAGATGAACTACAAAAATGTATTAAAAGTAGGAGTATTATCAACAGTTTTGATAGTAGCTTCATGTACGAAAGATGAAGTAGAAATTCCTTCAATTAATCAAACAGATGTAACAGGGAACTATGCATCTATCGTTTTGGCAAATTACCAAGATGCTCATGCCGATGCTATGAAGTTGAAAACAGCGATTACAGCATTTGTTTCAAACCCAACAGAAAGCAGTATGATGGGAGCAAAACAAGCATGGTTAGAATCTAGAGAGAGTTATGGTCAATCTGAAGCCTTTCGTTTTTGGGCAGGACCTATTGATGACGATAAAGGACCTGAAGGAGCTTTAAATGCTTGGCCTTTGGACGAAGGTTATATTGATTATGTTTATAATCCACAGACACATAAATTAGAAAACAAAGGACTTATTGCCGATACCAATTTTGTATTGGATATAAATGCTATTGCTGATAAAAATGAAGCAGTAGATGAAAAATCTATTTCAATAGGTTACCACGCAATAGAATTTTTGCTTTGGGGACAAGATCATAATTTAGGAGGAAACTTCTCAGCGGCAGGAGTAAGACCTTTAGCTGATTATACTACAGATAAACTTGCAGATAGAAGAAAGCAATACCTTACATTGATTACGGATCAGTTAATCAAAGATCTTAAATATGTGGTAGATGCTTGGGTTGCCAATGGATGGGGACGTAAAGCTTTCTTGGCACAGTCTAACAAAGATGCCTTAACAGATATTTTTAACGGAATCGGAAAACTAGCAAAAGGAGAATTGGCAGGAGAAAGAATGTTTGTAGCACTTTCAAACAATGATCAAGAAGATGAACATTCTTGTTTTTCTGATAATACACACCGTGATATTGTTACTAATTTCGAAGGAATTGCCAATGTTTGGAATGGAACATACAAGAGTGTAAAAGGAAAATCTATTGCAGATTTAGTAGCCGAAAAAGATGCAGATCTTAGAAAAAAGGTGGATAATCATTTAGCAAATACCAGAACCTTAGTTAATGCAATTGACGCTAATAAGCCATTTGATAAATTGATTTCTGCTTCAAATCCTTCTGGAAATAAAATAGTTACAGATGCCGTTATTTCTTTACAAGAACTGGGAGATTTATTTGTAGAATCTGCAAGTAAAATTGGAATTAGCTTTACTGCTGAATTAGAAGACTAAATATATGATTTCAAATATCAATTTGACAAAAATAGCAGTGGGGATATTTTCCTCACTGCTTTTTGTGTCTTGTGCAGATGATGAACCAATAGTGGAACCTTTGCCTAATGATGAACATCTTTTGGCGGGTAAAACAACTATTGTAGATGAATCTCAAAACGCCTTTGGAAATCCTATACCTCAACTAACAGGAATGGATGAGTTGAATTTCTTTGTCGGAAATTCAGCTTTTAGAGATAACTGGGTTTCGGCTCCAGCCGCAACTACTGCCAGAGATGGTTTAGGGCCTTTGTTTAATGCCCGTTCTTGTGGAGCTTGTCATTTTAAAGATGGACGAGGAAGACCTCCATTACACAAAGGAGAAAAAGAAACGGGTTTTTTAATCAGACTCTCAGTTCCAGGATCTACTGCTAATGGTTCGCCTAAACCAGTACCACACTATGGTGGACAGTTACAAGATATGGCAATAAACGGAGTCCCCGTAGAAGCAAAATTCGAAATTATCTGGAAAGAAGTGTTAGGAGCATTTCCTGATGGGGAAAAATATTCGCTAAGAAAACCAGAATATCAATTTTCTGATTTAAAATATGGTCCTTTCCCTACCGATATGATGACCTCAGGTAGAGTAGGTCAGCAAATGATCGGATTGGGATTACTGGAAGCTATTTCAGATGACGATTTACTAAAAAATGCCGACCCTAATGATCTTGATAAAGATGGAATTTCGGGAAGACCCAATTATGTTTGGAGCAAAAGTAAAAAACAAGAAGTAATCGGAAGATTTGGATGGAAATCCAATATGCCCAGTATGGAAGAACAAGTACTCGGTGCTTTTTTAGGAGATATAGGAATTACTTCCTACCTCAACCCTGATCAAAACTGTGCAGACGGTCAAACAGATTGCCAAAACGCTACCGAAGGCGGAAACCCTGAACTCAATAATAATTTTGCAGAACAAACCATTCTTTATTCATCTACACTTGCCGTACCACAAAGAAGAAACTACAAGGACGAAAAAGTACAAAGAGGAAAAAAACTCTTTGCTGAACTCAATTGTGTAGGTTGCCATAAAGACAATTTTACCACCTCAAACCACAAGATTTCGGTTTTGCAAGACATCAAAATAAAACCTTATACCGATTTGCTTTTACATGACATGGGAGCAGGTTTGGCAGATAATCGACCAGATTTTAAAGCCAATGGAAAAGAATGGAGAACTCAACCACTTTGGGGAATTGGATTAATTCCTACCGTGAATGGGCATTCCTTACTTTTGCATGATGGTAGAGCCAGAAATATTCAAGAAGCCATTCTTTGGCACGGTGGAGAAGCCGAAAAACCAAAGGAAAAATTCATGAATCTTAGTAAAACAGATCGAGTTGCTTTATTGTCTTTTGTTGAATCGCTTTAATGTTTTAAACCCATGCGAAATTATCTTTTTTTATTACTTACTGTGTTCCTATTTTCTTGTGGCGGAGAGGATGAACCTACTCCCAGTTTTGAAAAGGCAAAAATTTTGAATTCCAATGCCAGTTTGCTCAATGACTTTTTTGTTGATTTTAAAAAGAATCAGACCCAACTTTCTGCGAAAATATCGGAATTTAAAAATCAGCAAAATTCCCAAACTCTTCAAGGTGTAAAAGAGGCTTGGAAAAAGCAAATACTTTCTTGGCAAGGAATCCATTTCTATTTGGTTCAAAATCTGAAATATTCGCTCCAATCCAATGAAATCGCTTATTGGCAAATAGACACGATAAAGCTTGTAAACAATCTGAATTCTGGTGATTTCATAGATCAAGCTTGGGTAAAAACAAGAGGAGCTGATCAAAAAGGACTTTTTGCCATGGAATTTCTCTTGTTTAACTATGAGGAAAATTCTTTACCCATGCCAGATATTCGATTGAACTATATCCAGGGAATTTCTGAAAATATTATCAAAGCAATAGACCAGCATCAAAAAGTTTGGGAACAAGAATATCAATCAAAATTCCTAAAAGCCACAGGGACTTCGGTAACAGAATCTGTTCCTGTTTTGGCAAATAGATTGTTGGAAGTAGTGGATCAAAACAAAAACCAACGATTAGGCTTTCCTTTGGCATTGGTAAAATATGAACAAACAGATTTAAGCAAACTTGAATCCATTTTTGCAAAATATTCTATTCCCATCATGGAGCAAAATATCACACTTGTAGAGCAAGTATATTTAGGAGGAAAAACAACAGGATTTGATGATTATTTACAGTCTTATGGTGACCAAGGAAAAGTTTTAGACGAAAAAATCAAGAAACAAATAGCCGTTCTCAAAAATCAGATAAAACAAGTAGAACTACCCGCTTATGAGTTTCTTCTAACCGATGCTGCTTATCCAAAACTCTATACAGAATGGAAGAACTTATTGATTTTACTAAAAACAGAAATGCTTAGTATATTGAATATCACACCCACTTTTTCTGATACGGATGGTGATTAAATTTAGAATGGACTTTATAAGGACAGACTATCAAAATTTCGTACAAGTTACCTGTATCGTTTTTTAAATTAAGCATTCATTATTAATGAAAGCGTTTTATTGAATCTCGGTTGCTAAGGAATATGATGTGTTTGTCCTGATTATTCAATCAAATAATTATTTATTCTAATAAACATTTTTTAGATTTGCGTATAAAGTCGATTTTAACGAAATATGGCAACAAAAGAATTTACTAAAGAAAACTATCTTCAGATTTATGAAGATATGCTACTTTGGCGAAAGCTAGAAGATAAAGCAGGAGCACTCTATATACAACAGAAAATCCGAGGATTTTTACACCTTTATAATGGTCAGGAAGCCGTATTGGCAGGAGCTATGCAGGTGTTGGATTCTAAAAAGGATCGTATGATTACCGCTTATAGAAATCACGTTCAGCCTATTGCAATGGGAATGCACCCAAAGCACATGATTGCTGAGTTGATGGGGAAATCTACAGGATGCTCAAGCGGAAAAGGAGGATCTATGCACATGTTTTCTAAAGAATATAATTTCTTTGGAGGTCATGGAATCGTTGGAGGTCAAGTACCACTAGGTGCAGGTTTGGCTTTCGCCGATAAATATAATGAAACAGGTGGAGTTACTTTCTGTTATATGGGAGATGGAGCAGTGCGTCAAGGAGCCGTACACGAAGCCTTCAATATGGCGATGCTTTGGAAACTTCCAGTTATTTTTGTTGTAGAGAACAACGGATATGCCATGGGAACATCGGTAGAACGAACAGCAAATCATACCGACATCTGGAAACTAGGACTAGGATACGATATGCCTTGTTACCCAGCAGATGGAATGAGCGTAGAAGCTATGACTGAAGCTTACCAACAAGCCTATGATAGAGCTATGGCAGGTGAAGGTCCTACATTTATTGAAGCCAAAACCTACCGTTTTAAAGGACACTCAATGTCTGATGCTCAAAAGTATAGAACAAAAGACGAAGTAGCTGAATATCAAAAAATCGATCCAATTACGCAGGTGAAAAATAAATTGGTAGAAAACTTCTCTGTGAATGAAGAAGAAATCAAAGCCATAGAAACAAGAGTAAAAGATCTTGTAAAAGAATGCGTAGAATTTGGAGAGCAATCACCTTTCCCTACTCCAGAAGAACTCTATCAAGATGTTTATTCGGAGAATAATATGGGATTATAATACAATCATCAAAAAGAAAAGACAATGGCAGAGATTGTTAAAATGCCTCGATTGAGCGATACCATGACAGAAGGGGTACTCGCAGTATGGCACAAAAAAGTTGGAGAAAAAGTAGAGGAAGGAGATTTATTGGCAGATATCGAAACCGATAAAGCCACGATGGAATTTGAATCTTTCCAAGAAGGAGTTATCTTATATGTAGGTGTTCAAGAAGGAGAAACCGTTCCTGTAGATTCTATCATCGCTATTTTGGGTGAAGAAGGAGAAGAATACCAATCTTTGATTGATAATTTCTCGGCATCAGCACCCGCAGAAGAGCAAAAAAAAGAAACATCAACTGAAGCTCCAAAAGCTGCCCCAGTAGTAAATAAGCCTGTAGCTGAAGAAAAAAGAATTGATATAGAAATGCCATCTTTTGATGGAAGAGTAAAAGCTTCTCCATTGGCAAAGAAATTGGCATCTGAAAAAGGAATCAATCTCAGCCAAGTAAATGGTACAGGAGATGGAGGAAGAATCGTTAAGAGAGATATCGATTTCTATCAGCCAGCACAAGCAGTGGCAACGGTGTCTTATTCTGGAATGGAAGAAGGGGTAGAAGAGATCGCCAATTCTCAAATGAGAAAAGTGATTGCCAAAAGATTGGGTGAGTCAAAATTCTCGGCACCACACTATTATCTTGGAATAGAAATAGATATGGATGGAGCGATTGCCGCTCGAAAAGCCATTAACAGCTTGCCAGATACCAAAGTATCTTTTAATGATATGGTGGTAAAAGCAGCAGCCATGGCACTAAGAAAACATCCACAAGTGAATACACAATGGACAGAAACAGCCATGCTTTACAACAAGCATATCCACATCGGAGTAGCTGTAGCCGTTCCAGATGGATTGGTAGTACCTGTGGTAAAACACGCTGATCATAAACCTATGACAGAAATAGGAGCTGAAGTAAAAGACCTCGCAGGAAGATCTAGAGATAAGAAAATAAAGCCAGAGGAAATGGAAGGTTCTACTTTCACTATTTCTAATTTAGGAATGTTCGGAATCCAAGAATTCACTTCTATTATTAATGCACCTAACTCTGCCATCCTATCCGTAGGAGCCATTGTAGAAAAACCCGTAGTAAAAAACGGAGCCATTGTTGTAGGAAACACCATGAAAGTAACCCTAGCTTGTGATCACCGTACAGTTGACGGAGCCACAGGAGCCGCTTTCTTACAAACCCTTAGAGAATATATAGAAAACCCAGTGACCATGCTGGCATAGTCTTTCTTAATATAATTATTAAAAAGCCTTTCTGATTTTTTCGGAAAGGCTTTTTTTGTTTACCATTCCGATTTTTGTTGAAATTATGACTTGTTTATGTGGATTATACAGGCGAGTACATGAATACCCTACACGCTAGATTTTGTAGGGTTTGAGGATTTTTTTGAGTATTATCTTTTGATTTAGAGTATTTTGTGCTTGGTGGTTTGGGGTTTTTGTTTTATCTTTAGGGTATGGTAGATTTAGCTACAAGTGCTATTTTTCATAAAATGATAATACTATGAAAAAATTATTAGTTACACTTTTTCTATTATCTATTTCGATTTCCTCTTTCGCTCAAACCCTCGATTTTGAGGGTAATGCGGGGCAGCAGTTAATAAAAGAGGTAGATATCTTAAAGATTTATTATTGGTTTTTCTATAAAGGGGCGAAATTTGGAACAAGAGAGCTTTCTATGTTGAGCAGTACGGAGATGAAGTTAGAAGCGAAATATGAAGTTGGAGGGTTTTCCCCAGCTCTTCCAATTCTTATAAATGATTCTATCTTTATTCCTAACGATAGTTTGCCATCTGATCTAGAGTATATCTATGTTCATAGTATTGCTATAGATTCTTATATTATGGATACTATTGTTTATCATGAGATTGATACCATTAATTTCCTTAAAATTGGGTTGCCTAAATGGAATGTTTTTGAAGGTTTTGTACAAAATCCAGTTGGGGATTTTTTGCAAATAAGTAGCCCTCATTTATTCAAGGAAATGACCATAATTGATATTCAAGGTAAAGAAGTTTATCGAGGGAACTATCAATCCAAATTGGAGGTTTCTTTCTTACCTAGAGGGTATTATCTGCTTCGATTCTTAAACGAAAAGGGTATTTTCGTCCGAAAAGTTTATAAAGAGTAAATTCCATTTACCCCAAAACGATCGATATGACTCAATTACAGACAAAAAAAGCCTATGTGGGAATCCCAGAAGAGGATGTGAGCGGGATTACCGAGATTAGCTATATTGCTCAAGACAAGGAATTATTGATCATAAACACCAACGAGGTTTTAGAATACCAAATTTTTAATAGCCAAGGACAGCTTCTAAAAAGTGGTACACTAGAGAAAGGAGTAGAAACCCTTTCGGTTTCTGAGTTTACCCCTGGTGCTTATATCATACAAACTCATGAAAACAATCAAAATCAATGTTATGAAAAATTTGTGGTGTATTAATAGCCTAGGAAGTTTTATATACAACAAAGGGATAAAATCCCTTTGTTGTGTTTTTCTTTTGTTTGTTGGAGAATTAAATGCTCAAGTATATAAAAAGGACTTTACTCAATATAAAAGTGTTAGGAAAATTATTAAAACCTATGATGGAGGTTTGGCTTTTATTACGACGGGGCAAGCACATAATGATGATGGAAAACTAGTAAAATTAGATGCCCAAGGAAATTTTCTGTGGGAAATAAACCCCAATATTGGAGATACATTGTTAATGAATGGTTTAGCCGAACTAAGCAATGGTGACCTAATCGTAGTAGGTGAAACCCATAAATATTGGAATCCTTTTGCTCCTAAAACTTTCGATGCTTTAGATGGGGTGATGGCAAAAATAAATACCTGTGGAGAGGTAGAGTGGACCAAGCTTATCGTATGGAATGATACCATTAAGATGGCAGATCCCATCAGGAATTTAGTCGTGGATGATCAAGATAATATATGGATTCATCATTATATTGTTCCTTCGTTTAATTATTTAGACAAGTATTTTGAGGGAGCTTATGGTGTTCGATTAGATATTAAAAAATTTGATAGTGATGGAGATTTGTTAGAACAGATGGATGAATATTTAGAAACACCTGAAAATGCGGATATTTCAGATATGGAATTCACTAGTGATGGAGGTGTTATTGTGACAGGTGATGGTTATCATTTTCCCTATTATAACCAAGTGCAATCCGATACCAATAATACGGTTACATTAAGACCCTTTACCATGAAGGTGGATGATGAATGTGAGGTAGAATGGACCTATACCCATAAGTGGGAGGAAGATGAATATAAAACTCCTGATAAGTATTATTCAGAAGTTTTTGAGTTAGGAACAACCCGTACAGTTAATGCAATTGATGACTCTACTTATCTATTTTCTAGTCAAAAAATATGGTATAATAGTACACTTAGTAGGAATGTGAAACTTATTAATTTTTATGTGCTTAATCAACAAGGTCAAAGACTAAGAGACACTGTATTCTATACTCCACATCATGGTTTTGGTTTTCATGAAGTTATCAAGAAAAATGACAGCACCCATCTGTTATGTGTTTCCGTTTGTGATTTCACCAAACCCATAAACCCCAGTAATGGATACCGAGATTATTATATTGAAATCTTCGAAATCAATCCATATACTTTAGCTTTTGAAAGTGTTTATATAGACTCCACTCATGACTACCTAAACACAGAGATCGTATTAGAC
This sequence comes from Flavobacteriales bacterium, assembly GCA_025210805.1. NCBI lineage: Bacteria > Pseudomonadati > Bacteroidota > Flavobacteriia > Flavobacteriales > Flavobacteriales bacterium. The sequence continues at coordinate 786 of JAOAQX010000020.1, read as the reverse complement.
AACCAAGAACGCTTATGGATAGGAGCCAACAGACAAGATGTGGGTCAGCTTACGGCGGAGTTTCAAATCTTAGATGCTCATACTTATCAGCCCCTTGCATTTCCCACAACCGATAGCAATGCTTATGATACCCTTTGCCCCACAGGATTTATCCCAGGCGTAATCGATCTCCCCGATGACACCACCACTTATACAGATCCATTTAGTGTAGCAGATATCGAAAAAAGCACCATAAAAGTCTGTCAATCAGATGCTCACACCCTCTTTTTTGAACATGAATACGATTATCTAGATTTCAAAGTAGTAGATGCCAGCGGAAGAACCGTGATGAACCAAACCAACTATCAAAACAATAGCCTCTCCATCGGTCATTTATCCCGAGGAGTGTATTATTTTACCATTACTTTACCCAGCGGTAGCTCTTTTGGTCATACGGTGGTCAGGAGGTGAGAAAAAGAAATGTTATTCGATTGAAGCATAGTAAACAAATCCCCCTTTGAAGGGGGGTAGGGGGATGTTACACAACGCAAACACCCCGAAAAAGAAATTAAAAAAAAAAGTAATTCGATTATGAAACAGTATGCAATATCCCCCTTTGAAGGGGGTAGGGGGATGTTACACAACGCAAACACCCCGAAAAAGAAATTAAAAAAGAAAAGTAATTCGATTATGAAACAGTATGCAATATCCCCCTTTGAAGGGGGTAGGGGGATGTTACACAATGCAAACACCCCGAAAAAGAAATTAAAAAAGAAAATGTAATTCGATTATGAAACAGTATGCAAT
>JAOAQX010000019.1 GCA_025210805.1 Flavobacteriales bacterium | reverse complement strand
CCAGAAGCATAATAGTCTCCCATAAACAGAACACTATCTCCCGAGCAGATACTGGCGGATGTGGTGTCTGTATAACTGCTGGGTAAAAAATGAACGCTTCTTGCCACAATGCTGTCTGTTCCCCAAGTGGTAAGCATACTATCGATATATAACCCCGATTGGTTGGTCCACTGACCGTTTATCTCCAAACCGACTCCTGCACAAAGGGTATCCGAATAATGACGAAGGTATTTGAAATTGTCAACGGGTTGAATATATTCCCAAGGCGTAAAATACGCAATTGAATCTACTGTATAATTATGAATTTTCTCCACTTTTAATTTACCATTTTGAGGTATCGAATCTATTGGTTTAGACCAATAAAAAGAATTATTTGGAGGAGTAGCAAACATCCAAACCCCATTAACTCCTGGTTCTGTTCCTAATGAGCTATTTCCAAACCTATCCATGCACCCAATTCCTCTAATATTAGTATTATTCAATCCAAAATATCCATATGAATAATACTCAACAGAGTAGTACATGCTTTTTGGAGCATTTGGAAAAAGTTCAATATAACCTAAACGTATTCTATTTTTTCTTGAAAAAAATGCTCCATTTGACCATAACTCGGAACCCAAATGATTTGAAGAATGGTAAGCAACTGTTTCATGTAAGTCTCCAGGATAATTCTGATGAATATTAGTCCAAGTGATACCATTATTATAACCATGAAACAAAGTTGCAGGAATCCAATAACTTGGACTTAACCACATAGAAGAGTTTTTTTCAGACCAATTATGTATAATCGGATAATCAATACCTCCTTTTTGATAAGTAGGGACATCATTCACTAATCTCATAAACCTCGGATAGGCTTTTTCAAAATCTTCAAAAAGATGAGGGAATTGGTTTCGATAGTTAATTTTAGTGATGATTTCCCCGTCGTAAATTATATCGTGAACATAATAGTCGTGAAAGAGTGTGATTTCTACACTTCTAAAAGCCGCACTATTGCTATCGGGATAGTGGGGGTAATTATATTTAAAGACATCTTCAAAACTGTTGTTGAAGTGGATTGCCGAATCGTAATCTAATAAAACACTCTTTTGAATCGTATAATTGGCTTGCCCATGGTGATTTTCTAGCGAAACCGAAAACTCAAAAGTACTGTTGTTTGCCACATAATTACTATCAAAACTCCAATGTATTTTAATTTTGTTTTGATCTTTTTCTTTGGTAATATACAGTAGCTTAATCCCGCTAGGCAGAGGGTCGGGAGGCAAGGCTTCCGTTATTGTTTGAGCTTGTATTCCCAAGGGAATCATAAAGATAAAGAGATATAATATATTTTTCATGATCATGTTTTATAGTTATTAGTAAGGGGTATTCATCTACATGATACTCACCTACAAGTGCTTTATAGTATGAATGAATCTACCTCACAACATACTGATTATTGGATAATTATTATGTTGAAAATAATAAAAATACTACATCCATCAAATAATTTTCGATGATCAAGTCATTATTACTGCTTAATTATTTATTTCTATCGTCAAATCACAAAACCATTACGCAAACAACTTACAATATGACCATTAAATAACATACTCCTATTCAAAACGACATTAAGATTATGATCATAGACCTATCGACAATCAACACTAAAGATTGTAAAAATTACAAAATTGAATCAAAAAGTCTCAAAATTCAATAATTTTATCGCTCGAAAAAGCACATAAAAAAATGACTGAACAAGAATTTGTACATAAAGAATTTATCCAAGCTATTGAAGAATTAAAATCGAACTCAAGTCAGTTGATTAAACTCACTACGGCTTGTCATTTAATAGAATCTTTGGGTGCTTTTTTAGACAAAAAGCCTTTTGCTTGCCCAGGGCAAAGTCAAAAAAGGTTTGATATAGCGATCAACAGCTTATTTTCTGAGTCTTATCAGAAGACCAACCGAAAATCTTTCTTCTATTTCAAGTTCCGTTGTCATTTAATTCATTATTACCAGTTGCACCGTCAATACTTTTTGGTGGATTCGTCTGAGGAGCATCTCCGTTGGGACGATACTCGTATAGGAATTCATGCTGATACCTTATTAACAGATGTTCAGAATGCCGCCAAACAACTTATTGAACTTTGGGAAAAAGGATCCTTAAAAAAGAAAAAGACCAGTGCAATGACTGGTCTAGGTTTTGGTAAAAATTAATGTCTTGATTTATAGTATCCGCTTTTAGGGATCTTTATTCTGTACTTTTTCTTACTTTTATTTTTCAGATAGGTTTCTCTTAACCAAGGGTTATGAATCTTTAGTATTTTATAATTAATCCCAAGGTTTTCTGCAAAAGCAGAAAAATCTGTAACAGCAGAATCAATCACTACAGTAGTTGTGGGAACCAGTTGATAACTCGGTGAATGTTGCATTTGAAATCCATAATTTCTTGGGTTTTTCAAAATCTGTTTTATGGCTGCTATTCTAAAGATATAACGACTGGTTTCGGGGTTGAGAATTAAATCCAAATAATGCGTACTTCCCTGTCTATTTTGTTGTTTTTTTATACCGCCTACTCCTCTATTATAAGAAGCTGCAACGGTCATCCAATCGGCATTTCCGAGTTGTTTTCTTGCTTTTTTGAGATATTTACAAGCTGCTTCAGTTGCTTTTTCTAGGTGATATCTTTCGTCTACATAATCGTTTACTTCCATCCCAAAAGATTTTGCAGTGGGTTTCATAAATTGCCAAAAACCCTTAGCTCCGGCAGGTGATGTCACATTGTCTAGTCCACTTTCGGCAACAGCCAAATATTTAAAATCATCAGGAATTCCATGCTTTGCAAGAATAGGCTCAATGATTGGGAAATATTTTTTTGCTCTTTTTATCAGGATAATAGTTGAAGAGTGTCGGTAAGTATTTACGTGTAATTCTCTATCAAATCTCTCATATAAATCGGGTTCATTTAAAGGGATTTTGATTCCAGCAAAAGTTATTTTTGTAGGTTTTTTTAGTGCCGCTATTTCATAAGTATTTGGAATACCCGATTCATTATTTATTTTGGATTCTAATTCCGAAATTTTTTCATTTTGCTTAGAATTTATAAATAAAACTGCTACCAAAGCTACCAAAGCCATTGGACTTATTACATAATGTAATTTTTTCATAAATATTTTTTGTTTTTTTTTTAGAGACAATTTGAAAAAAAAGATTTTATGAATCCTTATATCTAATACTGATTATACTTCTCCCGAAAAATAGGGACAAGCTCTGTAATTAAATCCCTTCTGAAATGTCATTGTTTTATTAAACCTTAAAGCAAAGTATAAAATGCATCAGTATCCAAAAAAGAATTTTTTAATACTTATTCGCACAAACTAATAAATTTCAGGATTCCAATATTCTTTTACACGTCCTTCAAAGTTAGCATAAAAAGCTTGAATATGTTCCATATCTTTTTCAACATCGCCCGTTAGATAATACAAAGGACCGATCCCAAAAGTTTTCGTTTTTGAATCTGTAAAACAAAGGATCAAAGGAACATCAGCAGTTTGAGCTATTCTATAAAAACCTGTTTTCCACTTCCGAACCCTTTTTCTTGTTCCTTCGGGTGTAATCATTAAATGAAATCCTTCGGGGTGTTTTTCAAACTCCTTAATAAGTCCTCCTACAAAATCATTTTGGCTTTTACGAGATCTGTTGACTCCTATTCCACCTAGCGGCTTCATAAACCAACCCCATGGCGCTTTCATCCAAAAATCTTTGATTAGAAATTTGAGTTTCATATCAAAATGCCAAAACACCATCAATCCTTGATAAAAATCATAATTTGAGGTATGTGGTGCGGCAATCAAAACAGCATGTTTTGCTTCTTTTGGTAACACCCCTTTTATTTTCCATCCTGTAAATCTTTGGTATAATTTTACAAATAATTTCTTCATCACTTTTATTCAAAAAAATCTTCTTTAAAACCTATAAAATGTACTTTATCTGAAGCTCTGGTAACAGCTGTATAGAGCCATTTCAAATCTCCTTCTTCAATTTGATCAATATCCCAAAAAGGTTGTTCTACAAATACTTCTTTCCATTGTCCTCCTTGTGATTTATGGCAAGTAATTGCATAGGCAAATTTGATTTGAAGCGCATTGTAAAATGGATTCTTTTTGATACTTTCAAATTTTTTCCTTTTTGAACTCAAATGTTGATAATCCTCCATAATATTAAAATAGAGTGTTCTCATCTCCTCATAAGAGAGTGCGGGAGCTTCCTTTGTAAGCGTATCAAGTATCAAATGACATTCAAAAGAATCCATTTGTGGATAATCAATCAGTTTGAGTTCTACAACGGCAAATTCAAAACCATATTCTTCAATATATTTCTTTACCCGAACAATTTTTGCCATATCTCCATTGGCAATAAACCCAGCGGGAGAATCTTGATCTAGCCAAAAATAATTATTTTTTACCACCATAATCAAATCATCCTTTTCTAGTACCGATTCTTTACCAAAAAAATGGTAGCGTATTCTTTGATTATATTGGTTTGCTCTTTTATTGGATCTACAAAGTAGCACCGTTTCATCTTCACCATTTAGGTTATAACTTTTTTCTATTGCATACTCTAGCTCAAAGCGATCTTCATGGCGAAAACAATCCTTTTTATTTGATTTTAATTGAGGTATTTCCACAGGAATATTCGACATAGATTCTCTAATATTCGTTGCAGACCATAAGATATCCGACTCTTTTTTTTGTCTTTGAACATCTTGAAGATTAAAAAAATCTAGATTTCTCCAAAAGGTAGTTCTCAGCTCTTCGGCATCCAATGCAATACTCATTTGTGCACCCACTGGCGGTAATTGCGCTTGATCCCCTACCAATAATAATTTATTGTTTCTACCAGAAAAAACATATTGAATTAAATCATCTAAAACAGATTGACCTTCGTGTGCATGATGATGAATCATAGAGGCTTCATCCACTATATAAATAATGTTTTGAGCCTTATTGGCTTTTCTGGCAAAGGAAGTAATTCCTGCACCATCCACCTTTGTCTGATAAATGTGTTTATGGATCGTGGAGGCATATTTCTTGGTCTTTCCCTGTAAAACTTTTGCAGCCCTTCCTGTGGGTGCCAATAAAACAAATTTTTGCTGAAGCTGCGTATAGGCTTTCGCCAAAGCACCCAAAATACTTGTTTTTCCTGTTCCAGCATATCCTGATAATACAAAAATTTCTAAAGAAGTATCTTTTAGAGAAAAGCCTGAAACCTTAGCAATTAATAGCTCTTGCTCCGCTGTAGGATCAAAAGGTAGGTTATATTTAACAGTTTCTTCAAGAAGAGCTCTTGACATTGATTATTTTTTTTGGTTATATTTGACCGAATTCAAAGATAGCTGAATTTATCGCAATAAAACTGAAATATTTTATGCGAAATTGAGTTATTAGATTAAATTTGAAACAAAGAAAACGAAAAAACTAAACAAAGATGAAATACCTTATCAGATTGGTTCTATTAGCGGTTGTGGGATATTTAGCAGTACAGTTGTACAATTCAATACAAGAACCTATTATCTTTGAGAAGAAAAAAGAAGCTATTTACACAGAAGTAAAAGAAAGATTGCATTTAATAAAAGATGCACAAATGGCATTTAAAGAAGGAAATAAACGCTATGCAAATAATTTTTCTGAATTAATTAACCATATTGATACAGCAGAATTTGTTTTGATTTCCAAAAGAGATAGTTCTTTCCTTTATTACAACAAAGTGTATCGTGAGAAACAAGAAAAAATTGTTACGATAGTTGACACATTAGGTTTTGTTTCTATTAAAGATTCTGTTTTCAATAATGATGATAATTTATTGAAAAACTTAGCCTCAATTCCTACAAGTAAAAAAGGAGACAAGTTCGAAATGAAAACAAGCCTTGTAAAAAAAGGATCTTTGAACGTTCCTACTCTTTTAGTAAAAGCTAAAAAAGAGGTGCTACTTGAAGGACTAAACAAAAGATTAATCGCAAATAAAGCAGACGATCTTACTATTGGATCTTTAGAAGAAGTTCACTTAAATGGAAACTGGTAATCAAGCGTTGATTTACGAACACCATCTACTCAAGCAAGCGAAGCTTGAGAACTGCATATTGTCCATTCGATTTTTTTCGGATGGACTTTCTGTTTCTATCCACCAAGATAAACAATGGTGGTTTTTTTGGGAAAATAAAATGAAACCCGAAGAAGTCTATGAAGACCTCTTAACGCATTTATTATCTCATTATTCTTTTCTTCAACTTCCCTTCAAGCAAGTAAAAGTAAGTACAAATACGGGGTTCAACACTTGGATTCCATCTCAAATATTTCAGGTAGATCATCTATCCTCGCTTTGCAAAGAAGTAATTCCTTTTGAGCCAAAACACCAAGAACTACATCAAGATTTTCATCATCAATGGGATGCTTACCAAGTATTCTCATTCCCAAAATCTCTTAGTCAGTTTCTAAGCGTGAATTTCTCTAAAGATTTCTCCTTAAACTTTGAATGCTTTGAGCTATTTGAAGAAAGCAAAAAGATTCTCAGTATTCAGAAAAAAGTATTTTTTGTTTACGATGGAGACTTCCTACATCTGTGGGCATTACAAGGTAACAAACTCTTATTTCAACACACACTCGAATATCAAAATCCAAAAGAACTTGCCTTTAGAAGCATCTTACTTTTGGAAGAATTTGAACTCGATTTCTATAATGATTATTTCCAAATTTTTGGAAATCTCCCCGATGAGCTCGACTATATTCTTCACCAATACATTCATACTTTTGTGAATAAAAAACGTGAAGACGTTTTTGATATCTCTTAAATCAGTGCCCTCTCAAGTTAAGGAAAAGACTTTTTGTCAGTATTTTTTTTAACTAAAAACGCTTTTTTCTGTCATAATTTCCGATTTTTAAAATTGGTTAGAATCTTGCTCCCTCAAGATCACAAGCCAAATAAATCGACATGAATACAGATAAACTCAGTTATAAAACTCAAGAAACCATCAATAAGGCTGTACAGATAGCCACAGAAAAGAATCATACAATTATTGACCTAGAACATCTTGCTCAATCTTTTTTAGACACAGACCAATCAATTGTTCAGTTTATAATTAAAGATCAAAAAAATAATTTACAAGCATTTCAGGAAAAAACCAGTCAAGCTCTTGAAAAGAAAATATCTCAAGGTGAAAATAAAAAAGCCTATGCGGCTAATGATTTGCTAAAAACCATAGAAAAAGCAGAAAAACTTGCCGAAAAAAACCATGATGAATTTGTCAGTTTTGAATTCCTATTTTTAGCATTTGCTCAGCATAGCCACTCCTTTATCAAAGGTTTTGAGTTTGATGTAAAAAAGATGGAAAAGAATATTAAAGAATTAAGAAAGGGAGAGAAAATGACTACACAAAACGGAGATAATCAATATCGTGCATTAGAGAAATATTCTAAAAACCTCAACCAACTTGCAAAAGAAGGAAAAATAGATCCTGTGATTGGAAGAGATGATGAAATACGAAGAGTTCTTCAAATAATTTCTCGTAGAACAAAAAACAATCCGATCCTCATTGGAGAACCTGGTGTGGGGAAAACAGCAATCATCGAAGGTCTTGCCCAAAGAATTATCGATGGCGATGTCCCTGAAAACATCAAAGACAAAACGCTTATTTCTTTGGATATGGGACTCTTAGTAGCAGGTGCAAAATACAAAGGAGAATTTGAAGAAAGATTAAAAAGTGTGATTCAGGAAGTGAAAAAATCAGCAGGTAAAATCATCCTTTTTATTGATGAAATTCACACGCTTATAGGAGCAGGAGGCGGTCAAGGAGCTATGGATGCAGCTAATTTACTCAAGCCAGCATTGGCTCGTGGAGAGCTTAGGACAATTGGAGCTACTACCTTCCAAGAATATCAAAAACATATTGAAAAAGACAAAGCCCTTGAAAGACGCTTTCAACAAGTAACTGTGGATGAACCAAGCGTAGAAGATGCGATTTCTATCCTGAGAGGAATCAAAGAAAAATATGAAATTCACCACGGTATTCAAATAGAAGACGATGCCGTTATTGCTTCCGTAGAACTTTCAAAACGCTATATTTCGGATCGTTTTTTACCCGATAAAGCCATTGATTTACTTGATGAAGCCAGTTCTAAATTAAAAATTGAGATGAATTCTGTTCCCGAAGAATTAGATGAAATCAATAGAAAAATCATGCATCTGGAAATTGAAAGGGTTGCCATTAGAAGAGAAAAAAATTCGGAAAAAGAACAAGTACTCAATCAAGAAATTGAAGAAGCAAAAGAAATTCAAAACTCCATAAAAGCTCAATGGGAAAATGAAAAAGCCATTTTAGATGGAATTCACAAAACAAAAGAGCGTATTGACCACTTAAAACTACAAGCAGAACAAGCCGAAAGAGACGGAAACTTTGCCGAAGTGGCGGAAATTCGTTATGGAAAATTAGAAAATGCAAAAAAAGAGTTAGAGAATATCAAAAAACAAGCTCAAGAACTCCAAAATAGCGAAAATGCTTTGGTAAAAGAGCAAGTAAGTGCACAAGATATTGCAGATGTAGTTTCAAAATGGACAGGAATTCCTGTAAAAAACATGCTCCAGTCTGAAAAAGAGAAACTACTTTATCTAGAAGATCAACTCAAAAAACGCGTGGCAGGACAAGAGGAAGCCATAGAGGTTTTAGCCGATGCGGTAAGGCGAAGTAGAGCAGGGCTGCAAGACCCAAACAAACCTATCGGTTCTTTTCTTTTCCTAGGAAGTACGGGTGTAGGAAAAACAGAACTGGCTAAATCCTTGGCAGAAAATCTTTTTAACGATGAAAATGCCATGGTGAGAATTGATATGAGTGAATATCAAGAAAAACATGCCGTAAGCCGATTGATAGGAGCACCTCCTGGTTATGTGGGTTATGATGAAGGAGGACAACTTACAGAGGCTGTGAGAAGAAAACCTTATTCGGTGATTTTGCTAGACGAAATAGAAAAAGCACATCCAGATGCCTTTAATATTCTCTTGCAAGTATTGGATGATGGAAGACTGACGGATAATAAAGGAAGAATTGCCGATTTTAAAAACACAATTATCATCATGACTTCTAATATGGGATCAGAGTGGATTCAGGAGCAGATTCCAGTATTAGAACAAGTAAATTCTACTGAACGCGAAAGAATGTATGAAGATATTGAGAAAAAGGTTTTAAATGTGCTAAAGTCTCATCTAAAACCCGAGTTTATCAACAGAATTGACGAAACTATTCTCTTTAAGCCTTTATATAAAGAAGTAATTGAACAAATTGTTTTAATTCAACTAGTGCAAATTCAGCACCTTCTTAAAGGTAATGGAGTTGACATCCATTTTGACACTCCAGTGATAGAAAAACTTGCTCAGGATGCTTATGACCCAATTTATGGTGCTAGACCGCTAAAAAGATATATCCAAAAATATATTCTTAACAGTTTGTCTAAAGATATCTTGGCAAACAAAATAGATAAAGAAATCCCTGTAAAAGTGCATCTATCACCTCAAGGGGAATTTAGTTTCGAAAACGCCTAAGAGTTTTTATTATAGATTAGTTTTTGTTTTAAGAGAAAAGCCATTTTCAAAAAAATTTGAAAATGGCTTTTTGGTTGATATTTAGTGTAAGAAAAAAATGTGATTCCAATTCCTTTCTCAACCTACAGACTTCTTATCTGTGAATCCACGTTTGGAATCGTTTATTTAAAATCTACACTTAAATACTGTCTTTTCTTTCTCTTTTGACTATTAAAAAGGAGCTTTGAGCCTCCACGATAGGTATCTCCCATTCTAAGAGGATTTGGAGATTCTTCTTTACCCATTAGTAAAGTTTTTTCTTTAAACCCTTCATCAGTAAACTCTTCAAGAATTACTGCTTGGTGTCCTTTATTACCTTTATTAAATACCTTAACATTACTGGTTGTTAAGTCTTTTCTAAGGTTCTCTGATCTACCATTATAAATCACACGTAACATCCCATCATTATAAAAAGAATAAAAATAACCCATTCGACGTGATTTATCAATTAATTTAGTGCGCCTATTAATCTTATGTACCCACTTAATGTCTCCTTGGTTTCCAACAAATATTACAGGAATTTCTCTAAAATGATGAACAACGACTGTTCCATACTGAGAGGTAGAACTCACTATCAAGTAATATTCTAATATTAATATAAATCCATTATCAGCAGTCATTATCCTTTTAAAACTAAAATCCTCAAGTTCTTTTAGCTTCCCTTTTTTGTATTTTTCTTTAATTCTTTTAGCTTTTGATTTTTTTAGGTTTTGATAAAACATCTTCGCAGGGAACTTTTGGTATTTTAATTTATTTACATCTTTTATATCTGAAAAAACGACCCCTTCATATCCATCCATTTTTGGATGACTATTATATAAACCAACGATCTTGAGCTCTTGAGCCTTTGTCATTTTAAGATATAATTCATGTATGAATTTTTTCGATTTAAAAGACGCCACCTCAACAGGAGCTGATCCTTTAGTAATTTTTAGAATTTTATACTGTGCGTTGGGTTTTCTAAGATGAACTTTTTTAGCTGTTTTATTCATATAATGCATCAGTAAAATATACACATCACCATTATTACTGATATCATAATCAATAATACGATTATAGTCTCGTTTTACATTCAAAGAAACATTTTTAGACCATAAAGTATTTAATTTATCATCAGCCACAACAACTCCAAATTTCAATTGAGCTTTTTTCTTTTTAGGGTTTTGGTAAAAAATTAAATTTTTAGTAGAATCCATTGAAGCAAAATTTCTAAAAGATCCCGATTTGTATTTATTCCCTTCTTCGTAACTAATTTCTGCTACTTTATTAATGGAACCAAGACTAAGGTCATTCTTGTTTAATTTTTGCCTAAAAAGATATTTCATCTTTGTTTTCTGATTTCTAAAAGAGGAAAAAAGAAAAGCACCCTTTTTATTTTCAATAGAAAACTCATATTTCATTTTCTTGTCCTGATACTTCATTTCGATTTTTTTCTCATTTACTACTTCGAGGTCACCATTTACTTTTTCTAGAGTCATTTTTTTTCCACCATTACCAAATGCATTCAGTTTGTCTTGCAGAATAATATAACCATCGCCATTAGAATAAACTCGTTTAGTAATAACTCCTTTTTTCTCAATATTCCAAGACCCTCCTTGTGTAGAATAAGGTGATTTTTTTTGCGCATTTCCAGTGAATACCAATAATAGGAGTACACTTAGTGTTATTGTCTTCATATTTTTCCTCTATCTATATAGTTATTAAAAGATTATCCCTACCGAAATATTAGTATTTAAAACTTGTCGAGTCAAGTCACCCTCTAGCAGTTTATCATGAGAATCAAAATTTGAAGTATTTTTTAACCCATATTCCCAACCGAATCCCCAAATCCATCTTGTATGCCAGTTAAACTGATATCCAGCAGACAATAAATACTCATTTGAATTTTGACTTTTTGTATTTCCAAAATATCTTCGTTTTCGATATTTAAAGCCGATGAAATATTTTTCAATTCCCTCACCAAATGAATTTACTTTAAGAAAACCCGAATAACTATATCCATATCTTGCACCTATATCCTCCTTTCTGTATATATCTTCATCTACATCCCACAAATGCATATAATTATCGTAATAGGGTAAAATAGTTCCTCCAGATATTTCGACACTAAAAACATCTGTTATTTTTCTCTCGTAAGAAATCGTTAAATCTCCCTGAACCAAAAATGCTAAATCAACCTTAACTACTTGCCTTGTCAAAGATATCTCATCGTCTTCAAAATAAATACTCAAAGAATCCGAATTTTCCTGAGCAAAAACGGAAACACAAGTTAACCAAAAAGATACCAGAAGTATCAGTCTATTTATTTTCATCAATTCTATTTTTATCATCGTAATATCTGGTGCAATTTAAGGATGTGATTTTTCATTTCCAAAAAAACAGCTACCGAAATACTAAAATAAGTATCTCGATAGCTGAAAAAAAATGTTTTTTAATGATCTCAATCAGACCTAAAGTCTTTCAAGAATCATGGCTGATGCTCCACCACCACCGTTACAGATTCCTGCGGCTCCATATTTGGCGTTGTTTTGTTCTAAAACATTAATAAGTGTTACCAAAATTCTCGATCCAGAGTTTCCAAGTGGATGTCCTAAAGATACGGCTCCACCGTTTACGTTTACATTTTCTGGTTTAATTCCAAGGATTTCCATATTGGCTAATCCTACCACTGCAAATGCTTCGTTAAGTTCCCAGTAAGCGATATCATCTTTCGTTAATCCTGCCTTCTCTAAAGCAATTGGCAAAGCTTTAGCAGGAGCTGTGGTAAACCATTCTGGATCATGTGCCGCATCTGCATAAGAAGTAATCTTTGCTAAAGGCTTTAATCCAAGTTCAGCAGCTTTTTCTGCAGACATCAAAACTAAAGCAGAAGCTCCATCATTGATCGTAGAAGCATTACCCGCTGTTACTGTTCCGTCTTTTTTGAAAACAGTTCTTAGTTTTCTAAATTTATCTTCGTTGAAGTTGATATACTCTTCATCTTTTGAGAACACAACAGGCTCTCCTCTTCTTTGTGGTACTTCTACAGGTACTACTTCATTGTCAAATTTCCCTGCTTCCCAAGCTGCGGCAGAGCGTTTATAAGACTCAACTGCAATATTATCTTGATCCTCACGAGTGATTTTCATATCTGTAGCACAAGTTTCTGCACAAACACCCATCACTACTTTATTATACACATCCGTTAGACCATCTTGTGTCAGTCCATCAATGATTTTTCCATCTCCAAAACGATATCCGTTTCGGGCTTTTGGTAAATAATATGGAGCATTACTCATGCTTTCCATTCCACCAGCAACTACGATATCTCTATCTCCTGCTTTAATAGCTTGAGCTGCCATCATCACAGCTTTCATTCCCGATGCACATACTTTATTTACTGTTGTAGAAGGAGTTGCATTATTCAAGCCAGCTTTAATAGCTGCTTGACGTGCTGGTGCTTGTCCTACATTGGCTTGTAGTACATTTCCCATATATACTTCTTCTATTTTGTCAGCGTCCAAATTAATCTTTGATAAAGCTCCTTTGATTGCTGCAGCTCCAAGATCTGTAGCACTTAGCCCAGATAAAGAACCTCCGAAACTACCCATTGCTGTACGAACAGCAGAAACGATTACAACGTCTTTCATAGTTTTTATGTTATTTTAAATCTCTTGTTCAACAAATTCTGTTCGAATTTACAAAAAGATTTGGCATTCATGAGTAAAAAAAGCATACTAATTCCCCATTTGAAGAGCTTCTCCTAACTTTTCGGCAGGGCTTATTTTATACTAGGCACCGTGTAGTTATCTATTTCCATGTCAAATGATGAGCAACCTGATGAAATTCGTAAAAGTATCTTCTCGTTCAAATTACAAAACTTCCAATATATCTCTTATCTTTGGCTATTTAATTTTGCATCATAGACAATGAAGAAAGCATTTATAACGGGAATCACAGGACAAGATGGGTCTTATTTAGCCGAATTATTATTAGAAAAAGGATACGAAGTACATGGAATCTTGCGTAGAGCAAGTGTTTTCACTACTGAGAGAATTGATCATTTAATGGATCATGATAGACTCAAACTTCACCATGGAGATGTCACCGATAGCTCGAATCTTAATAAACTAATGGCACAAATAAAGCCCGATGAAGTTTATAATTTGGCAGCTCAATCTCATGTTCAAGTATCCTTTGAAGTACCTGAATATACTGCACAAGTTGATGCTTTAGGTACACTTAGAATTTTAGATGCATTAAAAAACCATTGTCCAGAGGCTCGTTTTTATCAAGCTTCCACCTCTGAGCTTTATGGAAAAGTTCAAGAAATTCCTCAAACAGAAGAAACACCTTTTTATCCTAGAAGCCCTTATGCCGTGGCAAAAATTTATGGTTTTTGGATTGTAAAGAATTTTAGAGAAGCTTATGGTCTTTACGCCTGTAATGGAATCTTATTCAACCATGAAAGTGAGCGTAGAGGAAAAACTTTTGTTACCCGAAAAATCACAATGTCTTTAGCCGAAATTGCGGCAGGTAAAAGAGACGTTTTAAAACTTGGAAACCTAGATGCAAAAAGAGACTGGGGATATGCAAAAGAATATGTGGAAGCTATGTGGCTTATGCTTCAGCAAGAAACCGCTGAGGATTTTGTGATTGCCACAGGAAAAACTTATACTGTAAGAGATTTTGTAGAAAGAGCAGCAAAATACGTCGGATTTGATATCCAATGGGAAGGAACTGGTGTTGATGAAAGAGGAATTGACAAAAATACGGGTGAAACAATTATAGAAATCAGTCCTAAATACTTTAGACCTGCCGAGGTAGATTTATTGATAGGAGATGCAACAAAAGCCAAAGAAAAACTAGGTTGGGAAACCAAAGTAGATTTGGATGAATTAGTAGAAATCATGATGAAAAACGATATCCAAGAAGCCCAATAGTATGGAAAAACAAGCAAAAATCTATGTGGCAGGACATAGAGGAATGGTGGGAAGTAGTATCGTACGATTATTAAAATCTCAAGGTTATGAAAACATCCTTACCCGTACTTCTTCGGAATTAGATTTGATTAATCAAGAAGCTGTACATCGTTTTTTTGAAGAAGAAAAGCCTAATTATGTAATTTTGGCGGCAGCCAAAGTAGGAGGAATTCACGCAAACAATAGTTATAAAGGGTCATTTATTTACAATAATCTAATGATTCAAAATAACGTAATCCATTCAGCTCATATTCATGGCGTTGAAAAACTACTTTTTTTAGGAAGTTCTTGTATTTATCCTAAAATGGCACCACAGCCCATCAAAGAAGAATATTTACTCACAGGAACATTAGAACCTACTAATGAACCTTATGCTTTAGCGAAAATTGCGGGTATAAAAATGTGTGATAGCTATAGAGATCAATACGGATCCAATTTTATCTCGGCAATGCCTACTAATTTGTATGGTCCCAATGATAATTATGATTTGAATAATTCTCATGTATTACCTGCCCTTATTAGAAAATTTCATACTGCAAAAAAAGAGAATTTACCTTCGGTAGAAATTTGGGGAACAGGCTCTCCACTTAGAGAATTTTTGTATGTAGAGGACCTTGCAGAAGCTTGTGTTTTTCTTATGAACGAACACCATGAGGCAGGTTGGGTAAATATTGGAACAGGAATAGACTTGAGTATCAAAGAACTAGCCTTAACCATTAAAGAAATAGTTGGCTTTGAAGGTGTCTTGACTTTTGATAGTACAAAACCAGATGGTACACCTAAAAAACAACTCGATGTTTCCAAAATGAAAAACATTGGTTGGGAAGCAAAAACGACATTAAGAGAAGGTATTCAAAAAACCTACCAATCTTTCCTAAAAGAGCATCCAGAATTGGCTTAAAAATGAGTAAAATCACCTTTCTTACAAGGCATTATCCCCCAAACAAAAATATCAACGGAATTCTCGTTTGTGAGATGGTGGACTTTTTGGAAAAGCATCATCAAACAGCATGTTCTGTTGTGTATATTGATGGTAAAGCTCCTGGGAATAATAAATATGTAGAACCCAAAGGAACACTTGTTCCGCTACCTTTTTCAAAATTTATCACAAAAGGCTTAACCACATTTTGGGATAATTATAGGATGATTAAAAAAGCAAACACTATAGATAGTGACTGGATTATTCTCACTACCAGTCCCCCACTTCTGCCTTTGTTTGCCAATATTTTCTTAAAAAAATCTAAAAAGTGGATTCTTTGGTCTTTCGATTTATTTCCCGAAGGATTTTCGGCAACTGGAAAAGTCTCCGAAAAAAATGCCATTTACCGTTGGTGGATGAAGAAAACCTATGCAAAAGCACCAGAAATGCTCTTGTCTTTAGGAACCCAACAAGCTAAGCATATACAAGGTAAATACGGAAAAAAAATACCGACTATGATTTTACCTGCTGGAGTGAAATTAGATTCTGTTGCTAGTGAAAGAAATGAAGTACACCAACCAGAATGGTTTGATGAATCAAAAATTACCTTGGGATATTTTGGAAATATTGGTGATGCTCATAATCCCGATTTTTTAGAAAAAGCCATTGAACTTTCAGGAAAAATGAATTTTCAGTTTGTATTAGCTTGCTATGGTGTACATGAAAAACGAATAAAGGACTTTGCAAGGAAATTTAGCCATGTAATCATTGCTGAAAATGGATTACCAGGCGAACATTTACCTTATATTGATATCCATTTGGTTACCCTAAAAGACCAATGGACTCACGTGGCAGTTCCTTCTAAAGCTGTTACGGCCATTTCTATGGGAAGACCTATTTTGTTCTGTGGAAACCCAGATAGTGATAATTGGTGTATGTTTCAGAAGTCAGGGTATCTTGTGGAAGAAAACAAAGACTTGGAAAAACAAATTCAAAATATATTCAACCAATTAAACAAAGAAGACATCAATAAAAAATCCGAAATCGCTAAAGAAACATTTTTAGGGTTAAAGAAACAAGTTTTGGAAACATATAATCAGATAGGAAAACTTTAGTTATTGATGAAAATCGTTCACTTAAATACCTATGATCTACAAGGCGGAGCAGCCATTGCGGCAAACCGACTTCACTCCACTTTACTCAAGCATGGTATAGATTCAACTATGGTTGTTGATATTGCAAAAGGCAATACCCCAAACTGCATTGCGATTTCTAAAACTCCTTTTCAGCAAAAGTTGCAAAAATGGACGTATTTATTTGAAAAAATCCTTTTTATTCCCTTTGAAGCATCTAAAAATAAACGTTTTGCTTTCACTACTTTTCTTTTTGGAAAAAATCTCGATAAAATTCCAGAGATAAAAGAAGCCGATTTGATTCATATTCATTGGGTAAACCATAGTTTTTTCTCTAAAAAAACATTCGAATATATTTTCTCACTCGGAAAACCCGTTGTAATCACCATGCATGATATGTGGTTTGCTACTGGAGGATGTCATCATTCCAATGAGTGTGAAAATTACCAAAAAGAATGTGGAAACTGTAAATATTTGAAAAAGCCACATGCCAAGGATTTATCTAATAAAAATTGGCTTAAGAAAAAAGAACTGTTTCCGAAAAACCTCACATTTGTTACCTGTAGTAAATGGTTATTGTCTCGTGTGGAAAAAAGTAGTCTTTTAAAAAATCAGAATTTACGGAGTATTCCCAATCCTATAGATACCAGTATTTATACTGATGGAGACAAAAAAATGGCCAAAAAACAACTAGGACTTTCGGCTGATAAAAAGCATATTTTATACATAGCGGCTAATGTAGGAAATATTCAAAAAGGATATCAATACCTTGAAGAAGCCTGTGGAAAAATGGCTCAAGATGATCGTTTTTCCCAAATAGAAATTCTAGTGGTAGGTGCAGATCCCAAAAATCGTGTTCATCTCTCACTACCTATGATCAAATTAGGCTATATTTCTAAGGTTTCAGAATTGGTGACTATTTATCAAGCTTCAGATCTTTTTATTTCGCCAACTCTGGAAGATAATCTCCCCAATACGATTATGGAATCCATGAGTTGTGGGACACCTTGTGTGGCATTTAATATAGGAGGAATTCCACAACTAATAGACCACAAAGAAAACGGTTATATTTCGGAATATAAAAACGCCAATGATTTAATCAATGGAATCGAGTTTTGTCTATCAAATCATCATTTAAATAAGCAAGCTAGAAATAAAGTAATCAAGAGCTTTGACCAAGAATATATCGCTCAGGAATTCAAATCGCTTTATAAAGACCTCCTCGCAAAAACAAACTAAACAACTGAATAACAAAATTATACACCTTCTTTTTATTTCAAAAAAGTAAGCTTAATTTTTTATTATTTCCAATATATTTTATTAAATTTGCCAGCTCACTAAAGCACCAAAAAAAGATGGATTCAAAAGTTCAAATTTTCACAGGAAGAGCTACCAGACACTTGGCAGAACAAATTGCCAGTGAATATGGAACAAAACTAGGGAATGTAATTATTTCAGAATTTAGTGACGGGGAATTTCAACCATCTTTTGAGGAAACCGTACGTGGAGACTATGTTTTCATTATTCAATCTACACCACCACCATCAGATAATTTGATGGAATTATTGTTGATGATTGATGCTGCAAAGAGAGCTTCAGCAAAACATATTGTAGCGGTTATGCCTTATTTTGGTTTGGCACGTCAAGACAGAAAGGATAAACCAAGAGTTCCGATAGGAGCAAAATTGGTTGCCAATATGATTCATGCAGCAGGGGCTACACGAGTGATGTGTATGGACTTACATGCTGATCAAATTCAAGGATTTTTTGAAGTACCAGTAGATCATTTATATGCTTCTTCTGTATTCAAAAATTATATTAAGGATCTGAATCTCACAAATTTGGTGATTGCCTCACCAGATATGGGAGGAAGTAAAAGGGCCAAGACTTATGCTAAACACCTTGGTGTAGAAATGGTTATATGCCATAAAGTGAGATCAAAAGCCAATTTGGTTGATGAAATGACCGTTATTGGTGATGTAACAGGAAAAGATATTGTATTAGTAGATGACATGGTGGATACCGCAGGTACACTTACCAAAGCTGCAGATATGATGTTTGAAAAAGGAGCTACTTCCGTAAGAGCAATTTGTACACATGCCGTTCTCTCTGGAAGTGCTTATGAACGAGTAGAAAATTCAAGGCTGGAAGAACTAATTGTTACCAACACCTTAGATTTAAAAGAAAACTCGGGAACAGAAAAAATTAAGCAATTATCAATTGCACCTCTTTTTGCTAATGTTATCAGAAATGTATTTAGCCAAGAGAGTATTAGTTCGTATTTTATTAACTAACACTATAAACACAAACCAATGGAAACTATTAAGTTGAGCGCTGAAGCGCGTATGGATTTGGGGAAAAAAGAATCTAAAACCCTAAGAAAAGAAGGAAAAGTTCCTTGTGTTCTTTATGGAGGTGAAGAAGTAGTACACTTCTCTATACCTGAGATTCAATTCAAAAACCTGGTTTATACTCCAAACGTTTACAGACTAGAAATAGACGTAAATGGAAAAACTTATTCAGCAATTTTGAAAGATCTTCAATTTCACCCAGTAACAGATAATATTCTGCATGCAGATTTTATTGAGTTGACTGAAGGTAAAGAAGTAACTTATCAAATTCCAGTAAGAATTACAGGAAACGCAAAAGGAGTTATGCTTGGAGGTAAATTGAGACTAAACATGCGTAAACTAAATGTACGTTCTACACCAGAAAATATGGTATCAGACGTAGTTTTAGACGTTACTCCTCTTGGAATTGGAAAAACAATTCGTGTTTCTGAAATAGAAACAAACAACTTCGATATTCTTAATGCTGGAAATGCCGTAATCGTAGCCGTGAAAACAGCTCGTGGTGCACAAAAAGAAGAAGAAGAAGAAGAAGGTGAGGAATAAGCCCCTTAACATTTCAAACTATTTAACGGCAAGAAAACATTTTTTCTTGCCGTTTTTTTATACACAAACAATACCATTTCACACATATTGAGTTCAGTATAAAAAACAACACACATAAAACAATGTTAAGTTATAATAAATAAGCAAAAAGTAACAAGTTCTATAATTATATCATCATTATTCAATAATTTATTACTCTAAACATCAATCTGATCTTTTATAAAAAGCCTGTAAATAATATAGTTTCCAAAGAAAACAAAAATGCCAACTCAGTAATAAGGCAAAACAATCATTTGGTCGATAAATATTAAAGTTTCATCAAAAAAAACAAAAAAACATCTACTCTTTTTATAAAATAACATTGTGGTTATATATTTTTTACTATATTTGTTACGCAAAAGAGAGGATAAGTAAAATTAAATACAACAATACTCAATTGCAAAACAAAGTACGATCATTAAAATTCTTAAAGATTAGACCCTGGTGTAGATACTATTTTAAACCCTAATATTATTTAACAACTGAAATGAAAATAGGTGCGAGTTTTCATTTTACACTATTTCACAACGAATATTACTTTATTTTCAGCTGGGGTCTTTTTTACCATACAAAAAAAGGAACTTATTAATATATAATAAGTTCCTTTTTTTTTGCAAAAATCTTTCTTTCACCCCTGATAAACAGGATCATACTTCTTTCTTAAATTATACTCATTTGCCATACTACTACTGTAGGCGCCAGCACTATGAATTACAATAAAATCACCTCTTTTTGATAATGGTAATTTCAAATTTCTTGCAAAAATATCAGAAGACTCACAGATAGGACCTACCACATCATATTGAGCGTCCTGTATACTTGAAGATGAAATATTCTCCACCAAATGACTCGCCTGATAGAGTGCTGGACGCAATAATTCTGTCATTCCTGCATCCAGAATAAGAAAAGACTTTTCTTTACCTTTCTTAGTATAGAGAACTTTTGAAAGCAGATAACCACAATTAGCAACAAGACTTCTACCTAACTCAAAACAAATTTTTTGATTAGGCTCCCTTTGAATATTTTTATCTATCGTACCAAAAAACAACTCAAAATCGACCTCAGATGCATGATTTGACTTTGAATAATCAACACCCAAACCCCCTCCTAAATTAAGTGTCTTCACTTCAAAACCTTGCTCTTTGACTTGATCCTTAATTTTATTAACCTTTTTACAAAGATTCTCAAAAACATCCATCTCCGTTATTTGACTACCGATATGAAAATGTAATCCTTCAAATTGACAGTTTAGAGAGTTTCGAACCAAATTTAATGCATCAAGTAATTGATCTTCTCTTATTCCAAACTTATTCTCTTTCAATCCTGTAGTAATATTGGGATGTGTTTTTGCATCAATATTGGGATTAACTCTCAAAGCTATTTTTGCAGTTTTACCAAGACTTGTTGCAATTTGATTAATTACTTCAATCTCCTCTAAAGATTCAATATTAATACAAGAAATTTCTTGTTTCAAAGCTGTCTCTATCTCCCAATCAGTCTTTCCCACACCTGCCAAAACAATATTTTGTGGAGCAAAACCCATTTCGATACTCTTCTCAACCTCTCTCCCACTTACACAATCTGCACCAAAACCCTTTTTTGAGATTTCTTGAAGAATGCGATTTTCAAAATTTGCCTTCACAGCATAATGAATATGAAAATTGTATTTGTCTGACCAAAAAGCAGCACTTTTAAGAGTTTTCCTTAAAATACCCAAATCGTAAACATAACGAGGTGTCTCGAGGTTTTCTATTTTATCTAAAGTCAATTTCATCTTAAAATAGATTTTTATGCAACATTTTTAAGGCTTCTTCTTTATAATAATCATCAATCAAAATAGACATATTAGAAGCAGAACCACCATACGATACCATACGCAATGGAATGGAAGATAAAGATGATAAAACACGACTACCAACTGATGGCTTTTCTGGTGAAAAATCTCCAACTATACAAATTATGGTTTGTTTTTTATAGACCTCCACTTTACTAAACGCACATAGCTCATCGGTAATTTGACTCAGAAATTGCATATTATCAATAGTTAGAGAAACTGCTACTTCAGAAGTTGTAATCATATCAATAGGCGTTTGATATTTTTCAAAAATTTCAAAAACTTTCCTAAGAAAACCATAAGTATTAAGCATTCTATCAGACAAAATATTAATCATCGTTATATGATCTTTTGCCGCAATTGCACGAATTCCCTCTTTTCTTCTCACTGCATTTATCTTTGTTCCTTGCTCATGCGGAAACAAAGTATTTTTCAACACTACAGGTATTTTCTTTTGCATAACGGGTAAAATACAAGAAGGATGTAGAATTTTTGCTCCAAAATACGCCAATTCTGATGCCTCCTCATAACTCAAATGACGTATTGGCGAAGCGTGCTCCACAATCCTTGGATCATTATTATGCATTCCATCAATATCTGTCCATATTTCCACAAAACTCGCCTCAACAATATTGGCAAGAATTGTAGCCGTAAAATCGCTTCCTCCACGTTTTAAATTATCAATTTCTCCAAAAGAATTTCGACAAATATACCCTGGACAAACATAACAAGCCAATCCTTCGTTTTTGGAAAAAAAAGTTTTTACAGCCTGATTTATATATGGATAATCTGGCTCTTCGGATTCGTTTATTCTAATTAAATCTAGAGCTGACATGAGCATATTTGACACAGCACTTACTGATAATAATATGGTAAACAAATGATTAGAAATCTGTTCACCAATTGCCAGAATTCCTTTTTTATTCAACTCAACATCTTCACAATATTCCCTCAATTTACCAAAATAGTAATCAACACAATCTTGTGCCAATTGACATTTTTCTGGATCCTCAAAAAGATTTTTTATATAACAATCATAGTGCTCTTTAAGACTCTCAATTCTTCTTTCTTTATCTTCTGTTTTTTTTGTGATGAGCTCCAACTCATTTGTTGTTCCACTTAAAGCAGACAAAACAACTATACAAGAATCAGTTTGACTCATCACAATATCTCTCACCTTCAGCATTCTATCCGCTGTACCTACTGAGGTTCCTCCGAATTTTAGTACCTTCATTTTTCTAGTATTTTAAGCGAAGTTAATTTCAATTTTTAATTTATTAACATATTGTTAGTTTTTAAAACATATTACCCATATTACAAAAAATATTAAACAAATAATATTAAAATCAACTCATAAAAGGATGGTTAAATATCTTTAAAATAGTGTTAATTAAAACTTCTTTGAGGGTATATTTGCAGTGTAAAAAACAACCCACCATTATGAAGAATAAAATACTTGATGTATTAGCATCTTCCAAGCTAGCACTCGTACTTTTGTTGATATTCGGAATCTCTATCGGAGCTGCAACTTTTATAGAAGAAAGATGGGATACCATCACGGCCAAAGTATTGATCTATAACGCGCGTTGGTTTGAAGTTCTGATAATTCTTTTAGTCATCAACTTTATTCTTCATATTCCAAAATACAAACTTCTCAGCAAAGAAAAAATCTCGACTTTTTTAATGCATTTTGCCTTAATTGTGATTATTGCAGGAGCCGCCATAACTCGTTTTACAGGATTTGAAGGACTGATGCCAATCAGAGAAGGAGAGAAAACCAATTTGATGTATAGTATTGAGCCTTATTTACAGGTTTTTATGGCAGACGGAAAACAAAGAAAAGCTTATTATAAGCATCTTTATATGACCGAAGATTTTGATAATGATTTTGATGCAAAAATTAAATTTGAGGGACATGAAGATCTAAAAATCGAATATGTAGATTTTATCCCCAATGCCACTGAAAGCTTTGAAGAGCATATGGAAGGTGGTAAAGATATTTTAGAAATCATTACGGCTGATGAAACAGGAAGAGTGACCTTAATTCTTCAAGAAGGAGAAAGTAAAAGAATTGGTCCTGTTGCTATTGCCTACAAAAACAAATCAGACAACCCAGATGATATTTTAGTCTTCAAAGAAAATGGAAAACTAAAAGTTCAGTCGCCTGTGAAAATTTACACCATGAAAATGGCTACTATGAAGCAGGACACCATCTCTGCAAATACCGTTGCTGATTTGGAATTTATGAAACTTCATAATCTTGCAGGTATTGCACAATTTGTGGTAAAACAAGAATATCAAAAAGCCAAAAAAGTTCTCAAACCAGCTCAAAATAAAGAAGAAGGGACAACCGATGTACTTTCAGTAAAAATTTCTTACCAAAACCAAGAAAAAATTATTCAACTCAAAGGTGGAAACCAAAGAATTCCTCAAATAAACTCTTTCCAAATAGGAGATTTACTTCTACAGGCAGGTTATGGAGCTAGAACCATCCCGCTACCTTTTTCTTTACATCTCAACGACTTCATTCTAGATAGATACCCTGGCTCTATGAGTCCGAGCTCTTATAAAAGTGTGGTAACTCTTTTTGACGAAAGAAATAACAAAAGAGAACGTTTAGAGATTTTCATGAACAATGTTTTAGACTATGATGGGTACCGTTTCTTTCAGTCTTCTTATGATCAAGATGAACTGGGAACACGCCTATCTGTCAACCATGATAAAGCGGGAACATTTGTAACATATTTTGGATATTTCTTATTGATTTTAGGGTTTATCTTTATCCATTTTGACAAAAACTCTCGTTTTAATACTATTCGAAGAATGATTATTCAATCAAGAAAAAAACGACTCAAATCTGGATTAATCGTTTTGTTTTCTATGCTATCTTTTGCAGGTTTTGCTCAAGATTCTACCCACAAACATGATCATAGCGATCATGACCACAGTCACCATGACCATAATCATGCTGAAGAAAAACCTTCTTTGGGATCACAAAATCATGGTGGAATTAATATGGATAGAAGCCAGATAGGAAAAAATCCTAACAAAAAATTTATTGAATTATCTAAAACACATGCCGATCAGTTTGCAAAACTTCTGGTACAAACCATGGATGGAAGATTCCAACCTGTAAACAGTTTAGCCATTGATATCCTCAGAAAAATATCCAAAAAAGATCAAATAAAAACTACTGATGGAAGTACGCAAACTGCCAAACAGTTTATTTTGGATGTAATGATTAATGTGGATTTCTGGAAAAATCAGAAAATGATTTACCTAAGAGATGCTGGACTGGCAAAAGACCTCGGACTGGGTGATAGCCGCTACTTGAGTTACAACGATTTGTTTAGCTCAAAAATGGAGTATAAAATCCAAAAACAAGTAGAAGAAGCTTTTAGAAAAGATGCTGCAAAACAAAACTATCTAGACAAAGAAGTCATAAAACTAGACGAAAGAGTAAATGTTTTTATGATGGCAATGCGAGGGGAATTCCTTAAGATTTTTCCAAAACCAAATTCTCCAAATCACGAATGGATGACTTGGTCTGATTCCCTTGCTCATGCACCTATTGGGGCTATGATGAATGATAAACAAGAGGTTGTAGAAAATAATGAAATCACTTATTCTAGTGTGCTCAAACTTTATATTATCTCCCTTTTAGATGCCAAAGAAAATGGTGATTATGAACTCTCAGATAAAATTGTAAGCTCATTAGCTAAAATCCAAAGACAAAAAGAAGATCCTTCTATTCTTCCTTCTGAAAAACAGATTGAACAAGAAATTTCTTATAACCAACAAAATATTTTCAAAAAACTCCAACGCTATTATTCAATTTTAGCTTTGGTATTGTTGGTATTAGCTTTCGCCGATATTGTTTCTAAAAATAAAAACACAAAAAAGTACAACTTAGCCATTAAATGGCCTTTGAGAATTTTTTCTGGAATTCTATTTATTGCTTTTGCATATCATACTTATGGTATGGGAATGCGTTGGTATCTTTCTGGACATGCTCCATGGAGTAATGGTTACGAAGCCTTATTACTCATAGCTTGGGCAGGATTATTTTCAGGATTTTTGTTTGCAAGATATTCCAAACTTACTTTAGCAGCAACGGCCTTATTGGCATTTTTTATCCTTATGACGGCCTCGCTAAGTAGTTATGACCCTCAACTTACGAATTTACAACCTGTTTTAAAATCTTATTGGCTTATCATTCACGTGGCAGCTCTTACGATCTCTTACGGATTCTTTGGCCTAGCCTTTATCCTTGGACTGATCAATTTGATTTTGATGATTTTCGTAAAAAAAGAACGATTCAAATACTTTAACTCCCTCCTCACAGAACTTACTTTTGTAAATGAAATGAATATTTCTATCGGATTGGCACTGGCTACTGTTGGTACTTTTCTTGGTGGGATTTGGGCAAACGAATCTTGGGGAAGATACTGGGGATGGGACTCAAAAGAAACTTGGGCAATGGTCATTATCCTTATTTATGGAATGATCCTTCATTTCCGATTCATTCCTAAAATGAAAAACATCTACACCTTTAATATTGCTTCGGTCTGGGGATTCTCTACCGTTTTGATGACCTTTTTTGGAGTAAATTATTATCTTACTAAAGGTTTACACTCTTATGCTCGTGGAGAAACTCCTGTTTTCCCACTTTGGGCATGGATTACAATTTTTGTAGTATTAATTATTAGCGTATTAGCTAGTCGTTACAATAAACTATCGAAATAATATCCGTATTTTAAAAAACTGGCATAGAGATGAAATTCTTCATTTTTATGCCAGTTTTTTTTTGTTTTTAAGAGATTTTAATTCCTCTTTTTAACATTCCTAATTATACCGTTTACTTGCTAAAATTACCCACTTATTTCACTGCGTTCATAACTGGCTTTTAGCAATGTATCGGCATTATACCTATGAGTAAATTAACACCGTAAATGGTATTAATTTACTCTGTAGGATAACGCTTCTCTATAATTTCAATACTTTCTTTAAGAATTTCACCTAAAAGTTCCTCGTTTACTTGCTCAAGCTTGTTGATATAAATACAGCTTTTGCCAAGTTTAATTTTACCGAGTTGCTTCTTTTTCTCATCTAGATCATCATTATAAGCAGCAGCATATACGGCAATATTCTTTGCCCTTGGAGCAAATCCAATCTTAAAAAAATCCCCTTCTCTCCCACTATCATATTTGTAATGATATTGATCAAAACCAATAATATTCCCCCACATCACGGGATCATGACCAGACACTTTTTTCATTAATTCAACAAGAGATCTACAGTCTTTTTGTTTTTGCTCTGGCGTGATATTCCCTAAAAATTCTTCTACAGATAGTTTGGTGGGTTGTGTTTTATTTTGACTCATTTCAAAGTTATTTTTCATCCTAAAATACAAAAAAAAACCGAAATGAAATTTTACCTAGTTCTGGTTAATTGACCTCAAAACTATAATCATAACGATATACAATTTTTCGGATAGTTAGATGTCGATAATAACTCCTTTTGTAACTAAAATACTTTTTCACCCATCCGATAATAAAAAATACAGTGAGAAATTGACCTAAATTTCAATCAATTTTTAGCTATATTTGAAAAAATAAATCAGTTTCAAAATTCCTAAAACACTTAACAACTAGGCTCTTCATAACGAAGATTAGTTGTATTTTAAAATTGATAATAATTTCCAAAAAACATCTTTTCAATGAGATTAATAGGTATTCTCTTTTTTCTATCGTTTAGCTTTTCGATTCAAGCTCAGAACTTTATAAAACATACATTATCCAATCGTAGTTCTGGAAAAGTGGATTTTGAAATTACCAAAACCAACTCCGACTCTTTACTTGACATTATCACCTTATCTAATAAAATAGATAAGCACTTGGGGTGGTTTGAACAAAATAGTAACTTCTTCCATTATTCTGCGATAGAAAACACCCCTGAATTTGACTTGATAGAGACATCATACAACCCTCAAAATGACAGCTTACTCCTTGTAACATATTCTTCATATGACTCCACATTACACCACTATCATCAAGTGAATGGAGGCTTTACTTTATCCTATATTGAAAATTTGCCTTGGACCATTCAAAACTTTTTTTACCAAGATTTCGATAATGATGGTGTACAAGAATTCCTCTTTTTACCACAAAATGATTCTATACAAATACATTTTGCGAATAATAATCATTTAACGTTACCGATTCTTTCAGATTCCATCGATAAAATAAGGGTTTTTGATTACTACGAAGATTCTTTTCCTGATATTTTTATACAAACCAAAAATAATAAGTTCTTTTTCTTCAAAAACTCATTTGGCACTTCTTTTTCTAAAGAGTCCTTCCCTACAGACACAACAAAAACGATTCAGTCTTTTGATTTCTACAAACAACCAGACAGTTTAAATCATGAAATATATTTAGCTTATGAAAATACGGATACCCTAAGTGTATTTTATAAAAACAATTTCAATCTGTCTTTCCACAGGAACATAATTTCTCCATCTCAAAACTTGCAAGAACTGATTATTAAGGACTTCAATAATGACTCCTTAGCTGATATTGTTTTTAAAAATAAAACCATGGACTCTTTGTTTTATATATCAGACTTTGAAAACAATACAAATGATACGATCATAATATCCAAAAGAATTCTAAGCCTTGAAAAATGGATTTCAGAAGACATTGATAATGATGGATATTTAGACATAGTCACTTTATCAGAAAGAAACGGACAACTTACTATTTTCAAATTCCAAGGAGGTGGTTTTTCTGAGCAAATCATTAGCAAACAAACCGTACTACCCTTAACACATTTTGTTGATATAGATTTTGATAATGATTTAGATATCGTTTGCACCGATAAAATTGATACTGGAAGGATTGTAGATGATCTGATGGAGATTGGCATTTTCGAGAACAAAGGAAATGACAACTTCGAATACCACTTTTTAATTGAAGATAAGGTTTACCATTATCCCCAAAAACTATATGCCAAAACTATACAAAAGGGGAATCGAATGGATATTTATTATAGATCACATACTGCTTTATTGTCTTTCTTAATTGATGTCACAAATTATGATTATGTCGAGAAATATTTTGTATATCACTCAGGTCTACATAGTTTCAATCAAGTTATTGAGCATGATTGGGATCAAGATGGAGACATAGATCTTCATTGCTACAAGTACAATTCTGCAGTTTTCTATGCAAACAATGATTCGAATTACTTCCATTTTGGGGCTTATTGGTCTTCTAAAAAAATAGAGGAACCCAATACGTTTGGTATTATGGATATGAATAACGATAGTATTGCCGATATTGTTACCTGTGATGATCGTCATAACATTATGTATTATACCCCCACAACCAATAATTCTTTAGCAAAATTTTCGTCTACTCCTGATAATACTCACCAAATAAACAAACTTGGTACCCATAGTTACTTCTGGTTAAAGGATTATGATTTTGATGGCATTAGAGATTGTATTAGCTTAAATACCAATCAAGACTCAATGTTCTTCTATCAAAACAATGGCTTGGGTAATTTTCAAAACAAAGAACATATAAATTTTCCTATTGGTAATTTCAAAGCACCTTCCGAAGTTGGTTTTCCCCACAATATAATCATTGAAGATTTTGACCAAGATCAAGATTTGGATATTATTCATTTGTCTATGCTTTATGAAGATACTCTTTGGAATCAATATGAGATTGGATATTCATTCAGAGTATTTTTGAATAATGGAGCTAATACTTTTCATAGCTACAAAATAGATACTCTACTCCCCATAGTTAAGCCCTATTATTATAGACACATTAGGCAGAGTCTTATTCACAAACCTATTGCTGCAAAAGACTATGATAATGATGGCGACATTGATTTAGTAGGAAGGTGGAATGGCGATTTAGTCTATTATGAAAATAATATTTGTGTAAGTTCCCACACCATAATAGACTCAATATGTGAATCCTACACTTCACCAAGCGGAAACAACATATACTATACATCTGGTACTTACATAGATATCATACCCAATCATAAAGGTTGTGACTCAATTATTACGCTTCATTTAACAAGAATAACGAGTTCAGATACGCTATCAATCAGTACTTGTGAAGGATATTTAACGAAAAAAGGTAACTTCCTAAGTTCCTCTGGAGTATATAGCGAAACATTTCAAAACCATTTAAATTGCGATTCAATTGTTGTGTATGATTTAACTATATTACAAAATAGAGATTCATTTAATATACAAGAATGTTCTGAATATACTTTACCTAATGGAGATATTATTGAGCAATCTGGTTTATATATAGACAGTGCTATAAATGTAAATGGTTGTGATTCCGTATCAATTTTTGATATCGAAATTACACTTCCCAAAATAGAACTAATAATAGAAAATGAAACCCTTAAAATAACTAATCCAAATATCACACTAGACTCCTTACATTGGATTGATTGCGTTAACAAACAAGTGATTAAAAAAAATCAAGACTCCTTTACTCCTCCAAAAAACAGAAGATATTTTTGTAATTTTTTTAAGAATAATTGTGTTTTTTCAACGGATTGTATTCGCCTCTCGGAAGAAGCTCCAAGTATTGAGTCAATCGGCTTTCATAAAAACAACTTTTATATTCTTTTTGAGGACAATGTCGACGAACTTGAAATTGAAATTATTGATATTCTCGGTAGAAAAGCACTTTCCTACAAAGGAATCAATGTAATGGATTTTGAATCACCTAAAGAATTTGCTAAAGGTGTTTATATTATTCACTTGAATTACCACAATAAAATTCGCTCTTTTAAATTCATGAATTTGTAATCAAAAAAAACATCTATGGTTTAAAAGCTATAATTTACAGCTTATATCGTTTTCGGTGTAAAGTTACCCCAAAAAGCATTTTAACACAAATTATTGATTACTAATTTTTTAACTAGACCTATATCAAGTTTAAGAATCATTTGAGTAATTTTCTCTTGAAGATCTCTTGTTTATTCAAAAAACTTCCTTGAACTTGATTTTTCTTCAATTGCCAAATTTTTTCTGCGGGATTTAGTTCTAGGGAATATGGTGATATTCCCTAAAAATTCTTCTACAGATAGTTTGGTGGGTTGTGTTTTATTCTCGCTCATTTTTTTTGTTTTCTAATTCTGGTTATTGCTAAATTACTCAATTATACGATCATTTACTTAATTACTGATACCGGAAGAAGAACACATAAAAAGCCGAAACATAATTAAATATGCTCGGCTTTTGTAAAAAATGTATTGGCTTGAGACGGTATTATCTAAGCTCTGAAATATAAAAAAATGACTGAGATGAATTATCGGTCATCAGCATTCTATTCCCTTCATCTACTATGAGTTCCCCACCATTTTTCAGAATATCATTTTTGGATTTTTCTAAAGAGTTCACACAAAATGAGCTAATCCAATATTCATATTTTCCTTTATAGGAATTTGGAACCTCCAAGATATCCCCAATGTATTCTTGTTGATGATTATAAATTTTAAAAAAATGCTCATCTTGAATTTTAATTTCCCAATCAAATATACCGGCATAAAAAGGTATAATTTTTTGCGCATCAGAAACATGTAACTCATTCCAAATAAGCGTATTTGGAGTGTTATAATTTCTTGTAGAATTCAAATACTCACCTTCATAAATTGTAAAACCTGCTCCATGAAGATCTCTAATAAGGGCAACTTTACCAAAACCAGGCATTTCTAGCTCCATTTCTATAATTCCACCTAATTCTCTCGCTTTTGAGACCACCTTATTTGCATCATTTACCTGAATATAAGTCATCCAAAAATGAGGCATTCTCATTTGCTTAAACTTATCAGGTGTTTCATACAATCCTACAATTGGCTCATCATTAATATAAGCAGTATAATAATTATACTCATTACTAAATTTCCACCCGAAAACATTCTCATAAAACTGCATAGTCTTTTTGGGTGTATAGGTAGATAAATCTGAATAAATGATATTATTGGGCTTCATAATCTGTTCTTTAATTCTATGTTGCTAGAAAACTCTTACAACATTAAATCCAAAGGAAACATCTCCTTTTGCCCAATCACCTTGAGCTTCTGTCAAATAAGCCGCATCATGACTTCCTCTTGAATTTGTGAAAAACATCTGAAAAATATGACCACCTGTTTCGACATCAACACCAACGGTAAGCGGGTTTTTAAATACAGATGTTTCTGCTTTACTAAAGTTGTAAGCGTAATCGATATTTAAACTCATTCGCTTACTCACTTTAAACCTCCCACCTACACCCAAAACCAATTGGTTGAATGTAGGTTCCTTGGATAAATTGAGATTTTGGAGGTTTTTTCTGACAAATGTTGGTGCGATCAAAAGTGACATTTTCTTAGAAAATCTTTTTGAAATCAGTAATTGGGAGGTATAACTCAATCTTTCTGTAAACCTAAGATTTGGATAGGTTTCTTTTTTGAGCAAAGTATTCACATCTATATTTCCATACCCTACAATATTTACAGGGAATTTTCTCGTTTGTCTAGTGATCTTAAATTTCACATTTCCGGAATATGCTTTCTGGTAACTATCTCGGCTTACACCTAGCTGAACGCCATTAAATAAACCATAATTAAACTGTATTTTAGTATTCGCTTGATCTAATCCAAAAAATCCATCAACTCCATCTTTAATTGATCCAAATCGATGAGAAACCACAAGATACAAATCACCTTTTGAAGCTATTTTGGTTGACTGTAAGTTTCCTATCTGCATACTTTTGAATGCAGGTAATTCAAATCGTTTTCTTTTTGAAGAATTTTTTTCTAAATCCGCTAAGAGATCATCTTGAGCCATTACATTTACTGATGTGAACAAAAGTCCTACAGTGAGTATTTTTGAAATAGTTTTTATTGTGTTCATCTTTTAGTTTTTTAAGAACCCATCTTGTTTCCATTTATTAAAAAGTGCTCGTGTATTTGCTGGCAACAAATTATTAGGAGGCATAGGATTTTGAGCATCATTTATTCTCTCTATCAAAGTACCATTTTCAGCTGATACTTTATTCTGATCATAAGTTTCCAATGTAAGATTTGCCGATGGATTTACACTACCATGACAAGTAAGACATCTATTAAAAACAACAGGTTTTATGTGTTTTTCGAAGGTTACTTTTTCCTCAATCACTACTTGATCGTCTTCTGGGATGATTCCTTTAGTACAACTAAGTGAAATTAATACTATAGGTATAATGGTGTAATACTTTTTCATTTTACAATTTCTTTTAGTTTTGAACATCAATATTGGTAACTGAAATAAATTCATTTTCCTTAGCAGTTAAAGTAAACTTGTGTGAGATACTTAAAACATCACCCGTCGATGGTGCACCGTCTTGATTTTTATCTGCAACAATTGTTAGATAATAATCTCCAGGATGGATATAAGTGAACATAAACTCATTCTCAAGATTATCCAGTGTTGGAAAATGAAGAATGGTATTTAAAGCATCTGGATCGAAATTTAAATATCCTTGATTATCTGTAAGTGGTTTTTTAGACAAATACAAGATTAGATTATCATTCTGTATGGTGTTATTACGTGTAATTGATACAGATACAGTACCCAGTGTAGGATGATCAGTAATTTTATAAGGATCCCCAGATAAAGGTGCTAAATCATAAACATCATTCCCTGATCCTTGAGCCAAAAATGTTGCCGATTTTGGTTTAGATACACCTTGTGGCTTATAAATATCCGTCTCTACAAATCCTTTTGCAAAATCAAGACCTTGGTCTAATTCATTTTTAGGAAAACCAAAGGCTTGGGCAGCAGTATACGCCAATTCTTCATTTGCTTTCTTAGCTCTAAAAAGCATGTGATGCGTGGGTAAACGTGTTCCTAAATTACTGGTATAAGCATTAAAAATCAAACTATCTTGCTTGAATCTAAAAATCATAGACATTACGTCCTCTCCTCCTATTGCATCTACAAATCTATAGGTCTTATCGGCTGCTCCTTTTACTTCTATTTTATCCATTACGAAATAAGAAGTTCGATAGATTCCTTTTAACAAACCTCCGTTTCTAGACATGAGCGTTCTTTTTCCCTTAAAATCAGTTACAAAAAAAGAGGTGAACAAATTCCCAAATGATCCTCCTTCATGGATTCCATGTAAATGCGATTTAGAGATTGCTCTAAAATCCCATCCAAACCAAGGATAATTTAGATTGACAACTTTGTTTTTCCCAACCCAATGTCCTTGCATTTTCTCTAAAAACTCAAACCCATCTTTATTGATATCCACTGGAGTCACCTCTACTTTCACAGGAGGTTTGGGTTCTATTTTTTCTGTTTCTGTGATGTCATGCAAATCTTTTTCGCAACTCATCATTGCAGTTAATCCGAGTAGTAATACTAATTTTGTCCAATTCATAATGTTACTTTTTTCTGGTCCAATATTCTGTCTTTTGTTGGCTTTTTACGTAATAGATTGCCTTAAGCGTATCCTTACTTAAACTATGTAGATATAGTGTTTTGTCTGTCTTTTTTGTTGCTCCAGAAATAGCATCTGGTTTATTTTTTTCTTGGTCTCGAAACTGAATATTCCTAAAAATAATATCCTCATCTGTATTTGTAGGATGCAATACTTTGATACCATCATTGTAGTAATCCAGCTTACAAACAAAATGACCATTGTGTTGAATTATCTGGTAAGTTGCTTGATAATAATCACTCACAAGATCCCATTTTCCTATTTTGTCCAATTTTGAGTTTTTACAACTCATAAAGGATATCAGAATAAATACAATTGCAACACTTTTCTTCATGATTCAAAGGTATGTTTCGGTTTATTTATTTTTTTTGACTTAAATCAAATTCATTCAAACGGCGATATATTTCTTTGAGTCTAAGCCATTGTTGATAAAAAAATGGTAAGCTTACCACGCTCTCTATATACTGATAAGCATACATAATGAGTGCAAAAAGGGCTCCATACTCAACCTGCTCCGTATCTACTGAGAAAACAATTGCGAATAGCAAAAATATCATCATAAAAACCCAAGTGATAGAAAAATTAATAGTCTCTAAATCTGAAAGTTTGATATTTATTTTATTAAGCCTAGTAATATGTTTTTTTAATTCAGTTTGTTCGCCTTTATGCACTACTGCTACTTGCTTTTCTACTTCGTTATTATATTCTTCATTGAACCGAATCGTTTTTTTGGAAGTCAACCAATACAGCACCATCACTAATACACCAGATAAAACAGCCATTACAAACACATTCCAATTAAGAGACATGATAATAAAAGCTACACCAAAAAGCCCTATGGTGCTTTGAATAAGAGTCGGTATTTGGTTTTCAAAAAACTCTATAATTTCTGTAAGCATATAAAGTCTTGCAGATTTTTTTGTGTCTTCTACCGTTTCATTCTCGGCTAATTTAGTACTAAGTTCTATATGTAATTTTGCGTAGAATCGTGAATCTATTAAGCGTCTAAATCCTCCAATGATTATAAGCGCTAAACCTAAAAATCCTAGATTATACACAGCATGAAAATCTTTTTCTATTGCACCTGCAATAGCATACCCTATATACAACGGAAACAACAGATTTGCAGCAGATTCTAATAAAACAAGCAGAAAGGTAAATATTAACCGATATTTATGTTTTAAGAAAGTTTTTTTAGTATCCATAATACCATGTCATAATTGGTTCTGAAAAAGTCAAACTCATTAGAGAAATTACGATCCACATAATATTAATTGTCCAAAAAAGTACGGGGCTATCACTTTTAAGTACCGTATCTATCAAAGTTGCCATTCCACTTTTTATACCTTGAATACTCCAAAACAAAAATAGCAAGGCGAAAAAAAACTCCACCAAATTAAAGTAAAATGCAATAGGCATTAGAAATAAAGCTAAAATTGCTCGCCAGTATCTTTTTAAGTCTTTCATATTTTTCTCTTTAGTCAATCTCAATTTACTCAATTTGAGTGTTTTTTATATAAAAAAAGAATCGTTTTCACTTTTGTTCCTTTTTACGAAAAAATATTTTTTAGTTTTTCCCAGATAGAATCTCCATTTCTGCTATGTCCTTTATTCCATTTTTCTGCAAACTCAGAAACCTCCCAAGTTCCATACTCCAATTCTTCTACAGACATTTTTGTAGGTTTAAAAACTACGTGGGTTCCATCATACTGAGACCAGTCTTCTGTGAGTATCCTTCCTTCTGCCTTGAGTTTTTTATAAGTCTCGGAACCTGGAAATGGAATCATCAAGTGAGGATATGCTTTATCCACGTTGATGTCTTTAATGAATTCTTTGGTTTGCTCGAAAATCGAATAATCATGTGCATCAAATCCAAAAAGAAAATCTCCTACTACTTCGATACCATAACTTTGCACCCTTGCAACATATTCTTTTATTTTCTCTGGCTTCACGAAGCTTTTCCCTTGATCTTTCAAAGCATCTTCTGATGGAGTCTCTATTCCAAAAAGTAACATTTTTACCCCTGCTTTTTGAGCTGCCGCCAAGAGCTTTTCATCTCGTGCAATAAGCACTGTAGTTTCCCCAAAAAAGTTCATTTCTAATGGCGCTAATGCTTCAAAGAGTTCAATTGCGTATCTTTTGTTTTGAGTAAGATTATCTGAATGTAATTCTACCCATTCTACACCGATTCTTTTTAAAGCTTTTACTTCTTCTACAATCTTGTCGATAGGTCGTAAATTAAACTTATCAAAAAACTGATGAACTAGACAAAAATCACAATGCATAGGACAACCTCTACTCACTAAAACAGACCAAGTATAATCATATCTTTCAACATCTATTAAATGGGTTGGATATGGGTTCAACTCTGCCAAATCCAATGGTTTCTCTCTTTTATATTTAGGCTTAAGTTGATTATTTTTTAAATCCTCAAAAATTTGCTCCCAAAGCCCTTCCGATTCTCCAATTACCAAAGCATCGGCATATTTCTCTGCTTCTTCCTGAAAGAAAAACGTGTGTAATCCTCCTAACAAGGTTACTTTTCCTAATTCTGAAAATGCAGAAGTCAACTCATAAGCCCTATATGCATCTGGAGTA
The DNA here is from genome assembly GCA_025210805.1 of Flavobacteriales bacterium. NCBI lineage: Bacteria > Pseudomonadati > Bacteroidota > Flavobacteriia > Flavobacteriales > Flavobacteriales bacterium. Next base: position 65,931 of record JAOAQX010000019.1, on the reverse strand, counting down.
GACATAAAGACAGCTACAATATCAGCATCCGATTTCATATCGGCCTTCATACCTATGGTTTCGTCACACATCTCTATTTCAATATCACTTGGCATTGCCGCAGCCGCTGAAAATATGTTTTGCGGTGGACCTCCTGTATCTGCTTTATATGTTGAATAAGCACTTCCTGCCGAGGCTTTTATCAGATATATTTTCATAATATGAACGTTTTAAGATGATCTACTTTGGATTTCTCATTTACAAAATTACACCAGCATGGAATAGCTATTTTTGATGTATATCAAATTAAACTAAAACGATACAAAGGGTGATTCTCTAAGTTTTAAAAGACTCAAAATAAATACATTAATCTTCAATACTAAAATAAAATCATCGCTTATATTTTGTTTTCTAGTCTCACGACTATCTATTACCGGCATCATACCGACAATTCATTAAAATCGCAACAGCAAATTTTTTATGACTCTTTTATAAAAAAAACATATTTCACTTATAGATAAATGACAATAGAAATGGGATAATTTGGACTAAAAAAGAAAAGACAATATAATCCAGTCAATGACTATAATTCCAACAGTTAATAACAACCAAACCCACCACGGCAAATAGATTCTTTTACTAACTTCAACCTCTACCCATGTCCAGACAATGAGAAATATAGACCACAGCCAAAGATCAGAAATGTCGAAAAAAATCATCAAAACCATTCCTGTTGTAAACAGAAACATAGTTATTAAAAAAATAATCCAATTTTTTTTTGAACCTGAATAATGCATTTTTGTTTTTGTTTTTTTATACGCTAAGAAACGTATTAAGATGATGTTTCTACCAGAAATAAAAAGTAGAAAAATTGTTTTAAAAAAATATTACTCCCCTATGAAAGAGGAGTAATATTTTACTTTTCAAACCGTGATTTACATTGAATAGATTTTCAAATAAGATTCGTTTTATTAAATCCAAAATCTCAATATCTACTACTAATACACTTTTGTTTTTAAGTAAATCACACTATTTGTAGTGTTTAATCAATAAATTCCAAACCAAATAAAATTTTAGAAAATCGTTTGTATTATTGAATGCTAAAAGCAACACCAACACCTAATATTTGCCATGTTCCTCCTTTTACCGCAAGTCTTGAATAAAAAGAATTTACACGAAATACGTCACTTAATTGATAGGAAATTCTTGGCTGATACTGAAAACCATTTCGAATATTTTTACCAAGTCCTAAAGTATATCCAGCATCAACCCCTATGACGAGATTTTTCACAAGTTGATACCTTACTGATGCTAAAAATGGAAGATAACTGGCATTGTCTAATTTTGACGAATAGGTCAATCCATCATGTTTTGTAATCATCGTTTTTCCAGAAAAATATGAGATTCCAGATGTAACCCCAAATCCCAAAGCATTTTCTGGATTAAGGATATAGGTAGCCTCTGCCCCAATTCCTAATTTACTCACTTCACCAGCATCGCCCAGTGGCACTCCAAGATAAGCCCCTACCTGTAGAACATCGTGTTGAGCCAATGAAATTTGGCTTAAAAATATGGTTAGAATAAAAAGTACTTTTTTCATGATATCTATTTAATAATTTTGTTCAAGACAAAGATGTTTCAAAATAGCATATCATCTTTTGATATATATCAAAATCTATATTTGTGATCGAACCCTACTAAGTGTCTCTTGCGAAATACCTAAAAATGAAGCTATTAAACCAAGCTTCACCCTTTGCTCTATATTTGGATAATAGGATTGTAAAATTTGATATTTTTCTTTTGCAGAAATAAATGACCAACTTCTAGAGAATTCATCAAGAAAAGTGAGTATTTCCTCTGCAAGAAGCCTAGCAAAATTTCCAAAAGCAGGAAAATCTGCTATAAGCTTTTGATAGTCCGAAAAACTTATTCGATACAAAACACAGTCTTCTAAACATTCTATATTTTCAAAACTTGGCTTTTGTGCATAAAAGCTAGACCATGCAGTATTGAAATGATTTTCTATATAAAACCATGAGCTAACTTGACGTAACTCAAAATCATGATAATTATGTAATACACCTTGATCCACAAAATAGAGATAATGAGCACGATTTCCCGCCTGCAAAATAATGTCTCCCTTTTTGCATTCTACCCGTTCAAATACCTCAGAAATTCTATTCTTTAATTCTTTTGTTAAAAAAGCTCGTTCTGATATATAAAGTAATAGTTTTTCCATGTGCTCCTAGTGTTTGTTCAATTTTAAATCAATATACAAAAAAGCATTATTCAAAAAATAAAAATGTAGAAAAAATTCGAGATAATACCACTTACGTTGTTAATTTACTCACTGTTTAAGTCCTCTTTGAATAGCTTGTCCCGATTTTTCGGGAGGGGAAGGGGGATGTTATACAAGTAAACGCATCCGAAAAAGAAGCTAGAACTTATGGGTAAATTAACACCGTAAACGGGATAAGACATCATTTTACAACGGTTTTTATTTTCTCAACCTCAGAATACCCATAAACAAAAAAAAGCTGATTCAGGAAAACCCAAATCAGCTTTTTTTTATATCTAGTATTTAGTAAAAACTAAATATGTATTGCTCTTTTTTCGGTAGCATCTAATGCTGCTTCCTTAAATGATTCAGTAAAAGTTGGATGAGCGTGGCAAATTCTTGCAATATCTTCTGCTGATGCTCTAAATTCCATTGCAACTACGGCTTCTGCAATCATATCTGCTACTCGAGGACCGATCATGTGTACACCAATAATTTCATCAGTTTTGGCGTCTGCCAATACTTTTACAAAACCATCTACATCCATAGAAGCTCTTGCTCTACCACTAGCTTTGAATGGAAATGCTCCTTTTTTATACTTTACACCTTCTGCTTTCAGCTCTTGCTCTGTTTTACCCACAGCGGCAACTTCAGGCCAAGTGTAAACTACTCCTGGGATCAAATTATAATCTACATGAGGTTTTTGACCAGCAATTAATTCAGCAACAAAAACACCTTCTTCTTCTGCTTTATGTGCTAACATAGCTCCCTTTACCACATCTCCAATAGCATAAATATTGGAAACATTGGTTTGTAAATGATGATTTGTTTCTATTCTTCCTCTATCGTCCACCTGTACGCCAGCATTTTCTAGCCCAAGTCCTTCTGTAAATGGCTTTCTACCTACAGAAACTAAACAATAATCCCCTTTTATTTCAACTTCCTCTCCTTTTTTGAGGTTATCTACTTTTAAAACCACTTCATCACCTGTATTTTCTACAGCTTTAACACCATGTTTTAGGTAGAATTTAAATCCTAATTGTTTCGTAAGTACCTTCTTTAATTCTTTTCCTAAATCTGTATCCATTGTTGGGATAATAGAATCTGCATATTCAACAACAGAAACCTTTGAACCAAGGCGTGCATAAACAGAACCGAGTTCTAAACCAATAACTCCACCACCTATTACAACTAAGTGTTTTGGAACTTCTTTTAGTTTTAATGCCTCAGTAGAAGTAATCACTCTTTCTTTATCTAGATTGATAAACGGAAGAGATGCTGGCTTAGATCCTGTGGCAATAATGGTTTTAGCTGCCTCAATTTCCTCGTCCTTTCCATCTTTTGATATAGTAATATGTGTAGCATCTTTAAAAGAACCTACTCCATGAAAAACATCAATCTTATTTTTTCCCATCAAAAAGTCAATTCCAGAACATGTTTGATCAATAACTGATTGCTTACGCTTAATCATCTGTTCAAGATTCACTTTTGGTGTGCTGATTTCTATACCATGCTCTGCAAACTGATGCGTAGCTTGGTGAAAATGTTCTGAAGAATCTAAGAGCGCTTTAGAAGGTATACACCCTACATTTAAACAAGTTCCTCCAAGAGTATCATATTTTTCTATGATAGCTGTTTTCATTCCCAATTGTGCACAACGGATTGCTGAAACATACCCTCCAGGTCCTGAACCAATCACTACAACGTCATATTTTTTCATATCAAAAGAGATAATGTGTTAAGTTTTTTAAGTTTGAATAACAAATGTATATAAGTTCGAACAAACTATAAGAGCTTTTTTATTTTTTTTATAACTTCACGACATCTTAACACAAACTTTATCTAAAACGATTGAATTTTGACAGATATACTATCTAAATACATTTATCTGATTATTATACTTTCGTTTGTTTAAACAAACTAACAATGAAAAAACTTTTACCTATTTTTTTCTTGCTCGGGATTTTAAGTTCCTTTGCTCAAACAACCGTAGTGATGTCTCATGACAGTACTCACATGAAATGGTACAAAAAATATATCGATACCACTTCTTTTCCAACAAACAACACAACCTATTCAAAAATTATGATGGAGCTAGTGCTCAGTTGTCCTGATGGAGGTTGTAGCCAATGGGATTATACCACAAAAATTCTACTTGAAGAACCGACTGGCAAAATGGATTCCACTTTAAAATCTCATCCAAACTTTAAAGTAGATGGTAATTCTCCTGACACTTTTAACTATACCCCAGACCAAGTTTATACCTATACAGTGGAAAATGATGGTGGAGTTTTAGATACTTTGTCTATAGATACTATTGCTCAGATGGATTTAGTCCTTTATTCGGATTCACTTAATCCAACAACATCTACAGGAACACAATTTGTATATCCTACTAATATATATAACTATACCGTAGACACCAACGGGCAAATTACTGATTCTACCTTAGTATCTGTTTCAAACGCTACGCAAATCATTAAAAAACTAAATTATTATTATAAAGTTTTTGAAGTAAAATTAGAGTATGAATTAGGTAGAATTATCACACCTTATGCGGGTGGTTTAACAGCATCTTGGGGTCGTCGCTATGAATTTGAAGTTACAGATCTTGCTCCCCTATTAAAAGGAGACAAAGTCATTAAATTATTCTATCAAGGATGGTCTGACGGTTTTACAGGAACTTTAAAGTTTCATTTCACTCAAGGTACACCACCAAGAGATGTCAAGGATATCCATCATTTTTGGTCTGGCGGACATGATTACGGTAAATGGGAAAATGGAGTTCATACTATTGAAAACTATATGAACCAAAAGAAATTCTATGCGGGTTCTGATGTAAAATATTCTGTGCTAAACTTTATTCCAACAGGTCATGGTTTTGGTGGGAATAATAACCCAGAAAACTGTGCAGAGTTTTGTGACAAATGGTTTAAAGTTCTCTCAAACGGAAATCAAGTTGCCCAACATATTATCTGGAAAAATGATTGCGGATCCAATGCTCACTACCCACAAGGAGGGACATGGTGGTATGACCGTGCAAACTGGTGTCCTGGAGAAGCTGTTCCTGAATTTGACATTGATTTGAATGTTCAATCCAATGATACTAATACTTTTGATATCAATTTCCAAGAATATACAGGAAATGGAGGTTCATATAATATTTCTGGATATGTAGTGAATTATGGAGAATATAACTCTATGAAAGATGCTGCAGTTTCTGATATTTTGGCACCATCAAAAAAGTATGACCATAAAAGATTTAACCCGATTTGTGGAGCACCTAAAATTAAGGTTCAAAACAGAGGAAAAGAAACCATTACGAGTTTAAAAATAAAGTATGGAATCACGGGGCAAGTAGATAAAGAGTTTGTGTTTAATGGAAATATCTCTTCTATGAAATTCATGGACATCACTTTACCTTCTTTAGATTTCTCTAATTATAGCCAAAGTATCAACAATACTTTTTATGCAGAAATTACCGAAGTAAACGGTGGAACAGATCAAAATACTTATGACAACAAGCTCACAACAGATTTTGAAGCAGTTGATAAGGTTTCAGAAAAAATTATTATCAATTTCAGAACCAATAACTTTCCTAACGAGTCTAGCTATAAAATTTATGATGCCAATAATAATGTTGTCTTGCATCAAAATGGTGCTTTGAGTGCAAATACGACTTACAAAGATACCTTTGTATTACTCCAAGGGTGTTACCGATTTGAATTTGAAGATAGCCAAGGAAATGGACTTAGAACAGGTTTTCAACAAATAGATTCTCAATATGGAACAGGTTGGTTGAAATTCAAAAAAGCTGGTGCGGGTTCTAAGACATTCAATTCCAATTTTGGAAATAAAATAGTTTACTATTTTGTTACCGACCCTAGTATTGGTACAGAAGAAATTGCACTTCACAATGATTTTGATATTAGCCCAAATCCATCACAAGGAAACCTCCTTCTTTCTAACTTAGATATTGAAGGAAAAACAACGATTCGAGCTTTCAATAATCTTGGACAAGAAGTTTATTCAAATACCATTACTGAACTTTCTTCTGAACACAATATCGATTTAAGTAAATTACCAAACGGGCACTATACACTAAGTATTGAAACAGCCAAAGATTTACTCACACAGAAATTTACAATTCAGAAATAATACCATTTTTTGTGTTTCATTTACTCATTGGTATTATCCCAATGCATTACTAAAAAAAACCAGTAATGAATGTGAGTGATTTCAGCAAATAATTGGTATAAGCCTAAATCAATACCTATCAAAAAAGCTTCTCTAAAATTTATTAGAGAAGCTTTTTTTGGTTTAGAGCTATGGGAATATACAATAAAAAAATGAAAAAAAGTAGGAGTAAAATCTGTTTTATAAATGACAAAAGTTTTGTACTACATTTAGAAAACCTACTACTTTAGTAATGTAAAAACAAGTAAGTAATAACCCAAAATAAAAACAAAAAAAGTTATGAAAAGAAGAGAACCAGTTAGCAAGATTATGACAAAGGATGTTGTAACACTTCAGATCAACGATGGACTAGACAAAGCCGAAAAATTATTCAGACAACACAATATGCGTCATATTCCTGTAGTTTCTGGAGACAAAATTGAAGGAATTATCTCAATGACCGATTTAGCAAGAATTAGTTTTGTGGATAACTATGATCCAAATAATTTTACTGTAGATACATCAGTTTACGATATCTTGACACTTGAGCAAGTAATGGTAAAAAAACCAGAAACAATAGATGTAAACAAAACCGTAAAAGATGCTGCAGAACTGTTGGCAAGTAGAGAGTTTCATGCTTTGCCAGTTGTAGAGAATGAAAACCTTGTGGGAATTGTAACCTCTACGGATTTGATTAACTATTTAATTGAGCAATATTAATAAACAGTTTACACACGTATGTCGATTTGATGATTAATTTCGAACCGACATACGTGAGTTTTATACAAGAAACTGTAATACGCTCCAAAATACCAACCAGTTCTTGTTGAAAAATAAGTCATTGGCTAAAAGATACGTGTAGAATTTATAAACCCTATTAAAACAAACCAAACAAACAATGAAAAAACATGTGGTTATCTTCGAAGCTCAAGGAGGTTCAGATAAAGGAAGATACGGCTTTAGAAACGATTCAAAACCAATTATCGATTCGTTAACAAAAAGAGGATGGACAGCCGAAATTATATTCTATGATGATAAAAATCGTGGAGAAATCTATAGACACACCATTAATAAGGCAGATGCGTATATCAGCCGAGTTAACCCAGGAAATCTTACAGATGAGAAAGGATATTTCCAGATGTTAACGGAGTTGGTGCTTCAGGGAATTGTAGGCTTACCACATCCAGATGTTATGACTGTTTATGGTGCAAAAAATTCATTAGAAAAATTAAAAGGATTAAACAACTTAGTTCCCGATGATGTTTATGCATATTATAGTTTTGAAGAGTTAAAAGAAAATTTCCCAAAAACATTATCTAAAGGTCATCGAGTTATAAAACAGAACCGAGGTTCAACAGGAGAAGGTATCTGGAAAGTTGAAGTAAAAGATAAATTGGATCCAAAAGTTAAAGAAATTCCTCTGGATACTGTATTAATACTAACTGAAGCTAAAGACAACCATACGGAAGAGAAAACACTTCAAGATTTCCTTGAATTCTGTATCCAGTATTTAGAAGGAGACAATGGACTTATTCTCGACATGCCTTTCCTTCCTAGGATAAAAGAAGGGGAAATACGTGTACTCATGCTAAGAGATAAAGTGGTGAATATTGTTCATAAAAAACCTTCTAGTAAACCGAATTCCTTTTCGGCAACCTTATTTTCTGGAGCCAAATACCGCTATGATAAACCAGAAAAATGGCCCGACCTTGTAAAGGTTATTACCAAAAGTCTTCCACTTATTCAAGAACGTTTAGGAAATTATGCATTACCGCTTATCTGGACAGCAGATTTCATTTTAGACACAAGTGCGAAAACTAAAAAAGACATTTATGTCTTAGGAGAAATAAATGCATCTTGTGTTGGTTTTACCACCCACTTAGAGCTCAGTGAGAACATTGCTGATGAAATTATTAATTTAATGGATGCAGAAGCTTCAGTAAATACTAGATGGTCAGCTTATAGGAAATAATACCTTTTAAGGAATTACTCACCGTATAATGCCGATACCTTATGAAAACTTGATTATAAATGAAGTAAATATTGAACAAGTAATTAGTATTATGGAGTAAGTATCGGTATCATATATAAAAGGCTTGAGAGGTTTTTACTTCTCAAGCCTTTTTTTTATTGCTTTCAGTTTATACTGATAAATAGAGTGATGAAAGATACTGTAGGGAGATTTCTTCAGCCTAATATCAAGACCTCGAATAGTGACTATTAACATAAATTTAATTTAGACTGGTTAAAGATAGAAAAAGTGAGTAAATTTGCTCAAATTTTTCATCGATGAAAGCATCTGAATTAGATACCAATCAAATCGGGATTATTCATTCCTTTGATGACTTAGAATTAGCCTCAAAATTACTTTCCATGGGAATAACAATTGGGAAAGAAATCCAAATTCTAAGAAGAAACCATAGCAATGCCTATATAAAGGTACAATCTGAATGCTTTGCATTGCGAATTAGCGAACTTGATGAAATTTTGATAAAATAATGAATAGTTATCTAAGCTCAAACCCTACTATTGCTTTAGTAGGAAACCCAAATAGTGGTAAAACTTCTATTTTCAATGCACTTACAGGACTGAACCAACAAGTCGGAAATTTCCCTGGAGTAACCGTTGAAAAAATATCAGGACATTTTTCTCTAGGAAATAAAAAAATTAGACTGATTGATTTACCTGGTAGTTATTCTATTCATCCCACTTCCTTTGATGAAAGAGAAGTAGCCAAAACACTTTGTCAACCCAATGCTGAGATTTATCCTGATGCGATAATTTATGTGGCAGATATCAATAATCTAGAAAGACAGTTGTTGCTTTTTTCTCAAATTATTGATTTAAAAATCCCCACGCTTCTTTGCCTCAATATGATTGACTTAGCTGAGGATACTTTTGCAAAAAACATCAAGAAAAAGGTTGAAGACCACTTTGGTACTACTGTAATACTTTGTTCAACAAGAAATTCAAATGGGCTCACAGAACTAAGAGAAGCATTAAAGAATGAAAAATTCTCTACCGGCTATTCTCATTATGAATTAAACAAAGAACTCGAAAAGGAAATTCTTTCGATTTCTAAAAATTTCCAAAACTTATCAACCTATCAAATTAAACTCCTTCTTCACCACGATTGGATACCAAATGCCATTCCTGAAGAATTAGATCAAATAAAACAAAAAACAGCTTTTTCGGACATCTTAGAACAAGTGGAAGAAACAAAAGCCAGAATTCAAGGATTTCAAAATCTCATCCCTACTAAAAACAATACAAACCAAAGCTCTAAAAGTGAAAATATAGACCGAATCCTTACTCACAAATGGTTTGGACCTCTTATTTTCTTTTTGATTATGGGCTTTGTTTTTCAATCAATTTTTGCGTGGGCAGCTTACCCAATGGACTGGATTGATGGACTTATGGGAAGTTTTGGAAATTGGGCCAGTGAAGCCATTTCTACACCTTGGTTATCAACATTAGTTGCCGATGGTATTATTGCTGGTATTGGCTCTGTAGTTATTTTTATCCCGCAAATTTTTATTCTTTTCGTCCTACTTTCCATTTTAGAAGAAATAGGATATATGTCTCGAGCAGTATATTTATTTGATAGTTGGATGCAAAAATTTGGACTTAATGGTAGAAGTATTATTGCACTTATTTCGGGTTCTGCATGTGCAATTCCTGCCATCATGTCGGCTCGTACCATCAAAAACCCTAAAGAAAGACTGATTACCATTTTTGTAACCCCTTTTATGAGTTGCTCAGCCAGAATCCCTGTGTACGTTCTACTCATCGGAATGATTGTAGAACCTGTATATTATTTTGGATTTATTAATCTGCAAGGTCTGGCATTTTTTGGATTATATCTTCTTGGAATTGTTGCTGCCCTTCTTGTTTCGATCATTTTAAAATGGATTTTAAAAGAAAGTTCTAAAAGTTATCTGGTTCTTGAACTGCCTTCCTACAAAAATCCAAACTGGACGAATGTTTTATTGAGTGCCAAAGAAAAAGTCATGTCTTTTGTGATAGATGCTGGTAAAATTATTATGATTCTGAGTGTTGTGATCTGGTTTTTATCTAGCTATGGACCTCAAGAAAAAATGGATATAGCACAGCAAGAAGCACAACAAGAAGCAATGGAGAAGAACCTAAATGAACAAGATACGGATAATCTAATCGCTTCAAAAAAACTTGAAGTGTCCTATGCTGGAATTGTCGGAAAGACGATAGAACCTGCTATAAAACCCCTCGGTTTTGATTGGAAAATAGGGATTGCACTGGTTACTTCTTTTGCCGCTCGAGAGGTATTTGTTTCTACCATGGCAACCATTAACAGTATCGGTGAAGATGCCGAAGAAAACACTTTAAAAACAAAACTACTCAATAGCAAAAACAGCATTGGAAAACCTATTTTCACCCCTGCTACCACCTGGGCACTACTTGTTTTTTATGTTTTGGCCATGCAGTGTATAGGAACTTTAGCAGTTGTAAAAAGAGAAACACAAAGCTGGAAGTGGCCCCTTCTACAAGTAGCTGTCATGACTGGAATGGCGTATTTTTTAGCTTGGGCAACCTTTGTGATATTGAATAAATAGTTTTTTGTAAAACTTTAAAATTGCGTTAAAATACCCCTCTGAAGAATTAAAAAACGACACGTAATAACGCAATCTTTTTAGCTTTATTTTGATGTTATAACTATAAAAAAATATCGTTTTTTTTTACCTGAGTAAAACATTACAAATACCTGAAATAGAGATTTGTATTTATAAAAAAACATTCATTTAAACTTAGGAAAAATTAGTAAAAAAAATCAAACTCTTTAATGCATAACAAGGTATATCTTTTATCTATATATTTGACCGGATTTTTAGGAATTTTAAAACTAAATAAACTGAAAAAATATGAACAGACTTTTTACCTTTTTCCTAATTTATTTATTCACTTATAGCTTAATAGCACAAGTAGGTATTGGGACTACTTCACCAAAAGGAATTCTTGACATCAACTCGACTACTCAAGGAATACTAACACCAAGAATGACCGTGGCACAAGCAAATGCAATTGCTGATAAAGATGTTGGAGAACTCGTTTTTGTAACCAATACAGACGCTACTTTTACAGATATTGGTTTCTATTTTTGGGACGGGAGTGTGTGGCAACCGTTGGGAGGTTCTTCTGAAAACTTATTCAATACAGATGGTACTCTTACAGGAAATAGAACTGTAAGCCAAGGAAATAATAATCTTATTTTTGATGGAACAGACAACAGTTTAGTTGTTCATGGTCAGAATAGTAATGTAGGTATTGGAACCTCTTCCCCAAATGCTGCTGCTGCTTTGGATATTTCATCATCAAATAAAGGTATTTTAATTCCTAGGGTTTCTTTAAACGGAAATAATGATATAACAACCATTTCGAATCCTCAAATAGGTTTAATGGTTTATAATACGAACAACGTCACAACAGAAGCGACTCAGCTTCCGCAAGGATTTGTTTATTATGATGGTGCTATTTGGAGACAAATTCAACATCCTCAAGAAGGAAAATCTCCAACTAAATCAACAGACTTTGTTGGGCGAGACTTTTTCGTTACTTCGGGTAATACGAAAGGTTTGGCAATAGGAAACTCTAATGCAGCGAATGCCATTACTTATAATAATGCCTACTTCACTTTAAACTCAAATATCATTTGTGACCGAGTCGATTTTAGAGATTTATCAGTTATAGATATCTCTGGCTTAAACAATCCGAGGTTGCTTTTATTTGAAAATAGTTTAAACACACAAGAGTACAAGGGTAAGGTGATTACTGTTATGAATAGAACAAATTTTTCGATTCCTGTCGTTGTGTTCAAGCTTCATATGAAGGCTCTACTGGAGCACCAAGCCTTTTTTCTATTAGACCCCATGGAGTTATGAAAGTGGTTAACCTTGGAACTGGTGGTTGGAAGGAATTAACGAATTCAATTCTACCTTTACAGACCATGACCTTATCATCATGGACACGTTGTAGGTGGTTCTGATAATTTAGTCGTAAATGGTAGTACGCTTGGGTATATCATTCGTGTTCCATTTAATAATGCAACTCCTAACTCATCTTGGCCACAAATTAATGCAACTCCTACCACCACTTGTGGTGCTCCTTGCGCAGGAATAGGTTTACATTTCCCTTCTGGTACAAGTGCAGGTTCTGGGAGTATAAGAGGGTTTGCTGCTGGAATTCCTCAAAATGCAGGTAATGCGACATTTAATGTACAAGTAGCAAACTCAAATACAATAACTGTAACATTAACAATTCACCCAGAAGGAAATGCTGCTGGAATGAGTGCCTCCCCTTCCAATATAAGTGTGACAAGAGATGTAAATGGTGCTGTTAATTCTTCTTTTGAATGGCCTCACACTCCTGCAAGCAGTACAGGGCATATTCCTCAAGCAAAAACATTTAACTCTACTGGTGTTACTGGCTTAACCATGCGTCTAGATGAGTTTGGGCTTTATAATAGTGCCTTTAGAACTAATTTGACATTTACAATCTATGGTACAGCGAGTGGTTCAGGTACTGCTACATTTAATGTTGTATTAGGAGCTACTTCAAGAACGATCAATGTAAATGTAATTTAGTCGTAGAACCTATATTTTAAACTCCTAAATTTAGGATATCGATTTTTTTTAGGTGAAAATTTATTCAAAGGGTAGCTATGATCAATTTATAGTTACCTTTTTTTTGATTCGTGATAATATTATGTAATATCTATTCAAGAATGAATATTCTATATCGTGTCAATTTTTGGTAATTGAATCAATAAAGTATAAAAAAGTAAGCAACAACCATAAAAATCCCTCATATGATTTATCATTTACTTTGTTGAGGTTCTCTCTAAAAACACATTACCTCAAGTCTTTTTCTATAGATGAAACAACGAAATAATAAGGTAAACAAACTAAAAGTATAGATAAAAGTGTATTTTTTTAAAAAATAAATTGTTATAATACAGTTTATTTTTATATTTGTGGTGATTATTAAATCTTTATCATTACAAAAAACTTTAAATATGATACAATTATTAAAACTTGCCTTAATAGCTTTAGTTTCTTTACCTCTAAATGCTCAGGTTGGTATCGGAACAACAGCGCCTCAAGGCTCGTCCATTCTTCAACTAAGTGCTACAAACAGAGGGTTTATGCCACCAAAAGTAGCTTTAACTGGTCTCAACGACAACACAACAGTAAATAACGCTGGGGTTCCTCTGACAGCAACAGATGAAGGACTTATGGTATATAATACGGCAAATACTGGAGTAGATGAAAACAGAATCGTAAAAGGATACTATGTTTGGAATGGTTTAAAATGGATACAACAATCTAATGCTGTACCAGAAAGTTCATCACCAACAAGTCCAATGTTTAACCTTGGAACCAATCAAAAAAATGTACCTTCAGGTATTGATTCCCTTTTCATTGGAGATGCTGATTTAAGCGCTGGAAACGGCGGTGTTCCATTAGGTGCAGCATGTGTCGACATGAGAGAGACCAGTCTTTTAGCTTCATTTAATGGAAATTACGCACCCATTATTAGATTTAAGCCACCGGTTCATTCAATAGCAACTGTCTCTAATATTGGTAAAATTATAATTATTAGGAATGATGCTTCAGCAGAAATTACAATACGTGGAACCATAGCAAAAGGAAACCTTTCTGGATCGGAAGCAGACTATGTATTACCTGGTAGCTCTAGTGCCATATTCGCTTTAATAAATCTTGGAACCAATAGACCAAGTTGGTATCTTATATCAGAAAGTGGTGAAGCAGCCAAATCCGAAAGTATCTATACTGGTGATGGAACAACTCCTGCTGATGTTGATATAACTGTTACCGATAATATAGACATCGATACTGGAACGCTTTTTATTAACGGAAGCATGAATCAAGTAGGTATTGGAACATCTTCTCCCCATGTGTCTTCTTTATTAGACCTAAACACAACAGACAAAGCGTTTCTATTACCAAGACTAACGAAAACTCAAATGTTTGATATCCCTTCACCTACAGGAGGCCAATTAATTTATTGTATTAACTGCTGTATTGATGGAGGTTCTATTTTCCTATACAATGGGCATGAATGGAGAGCAACCCTAAACGCATGTCCAGAAGATAGAGATCTAGATGGCCTTGATGATGCAAAAGAAGTCGATAACAACGCAAATGGAATTCTTGATGCCAACGAAGATAAATCTTTTCAGTTGACAGATGATTTCGGTAGTGATGCAACAGCAAATAGAACGGGTACTCTAGGACCAAGTGGTACTTGTAAAAGAAAACAGTTAACAGCTCCTAACTATGGTGATAATTCTTTTGCAAATACTGCTGTAGGTCTAGCTGATGGAGAGTATGGTGTTGAAGTAAGTATGAGTTGTGCTAGTAATGCTATTTGGGAAGCCTCTCCAGCGGGTGTACCGAATGTCGATCACACTCCTCTTGATAATAATGGTTACATGTTAGTTGTAAATGCAACTGGAGGTACCACCGATGCTTTTTATGGTAGATCGCTTACAGGACTTCCCAAAAATACCAATCTCCAGATAACGCTTTATATTGCCAACATCATCGATAACGCATCATATGCAAAACCTAATGTGAGAATTAAGCTAATTAATAAAAATGTTGTACCAGAACAAACAATATCAGAACAGGTTATTGGAGTAATAAACAGTACAGATTGGTTAAAATATTCTGTTGTTGTAAACACAGGTCCATATGATGCCTTAGATCTTGAAGTTTTAGATAACTCCGCTGTAGCCATAGCGGGTAATGATTTAGCCATAGACGATATTGGTATTCAGGTTACTAATGGAGATACTGATGGAGATATGATTGCAGATAACCTTGATTTGGATAGTGACAATGACGGAGTCCCAAACATCCTTGAAATACAGCCTGGTAATGCGATTATCCCTTCAGGAAAAGACGAATTTGGTCCAGGCTCTTCATTTCCTAATGGACTTGACGATTCATTTGAACCCAATGGTCTAAGTCTTGACAATGCACCTGATACAGATAATATAGGGCTTGCTGACTTCTTAACAACTGATTCTGATGGAGATGGTACATCTGATACTGATGAATACAGCATAACACTTACAGGACAGGATAAAGATGGCGATGGATTAGATGATGCAATTGATATCATTGACGGTTTTGGATACCCAGCGGGGGTATTTACACCTACTTCTATTACGGCAGGAGATACCAATATAAGAACTTATACATACATTAATCCAGACGCTAACGGTAATGGTGTTCTAGATTATAGAGAATAACAATAGTGTAATTACTTAACCTACCTAAAAGAGACTGTCCGAAAGACAGTCTCTTTTGTTTTTAAACCAAATTATACATCTAAAAACAATCACCTTTACCAATATTAACCGAAAATCAAATTCAAAAATAGATCTCACAAGAAAAGCTTTGGTAATTTTGACAAATGCTTAGAACACTACTTATTATAATTGCAACAACAAGTTTGTTATTAGTTGTTGAATGGTACGCCTTTCAATCTATCAAAACGATGGTGTCTGAAAGATGGATACGAAAAGTTTGGATTTATTTTCATACACTCTCCTATATTGGGATTTTAATGGGCTTTTTGAGTCATAATAGACAAGACGGACAAACTTGGTTTTCTCAATTTGTAATGGGCTTTTTTGTTATTTTACTTCTGCCCAAATTATTTATTATCCTCCCCTTATTAATTGAAGATCTTTTTCGTTTTCTCAAATTCTTAGTAAACAAATTCTCATCAGAATCGAACCTTTCCTATCCTTCACGTAGGAAATTTATTTCCCAATTAGGACTTGGTTTAGCTAGTATTCCTTTTGCAGGATTAATTTATGGTGTGGTCAAAGGAAAGTTTAATTATAAAGTAATTCGTTATGAACTCTCTTTTGAAAATTTACCCAAAGATTTTGATGGTTTTCAAATTACTCATATATCTGACATCCATTCAGGAAGTTTTAATAATAAGGAAAAAATCAATTATGGAATTGACCTAATTAATCAACAGAAATCAGATCTTATATTGTTTACTGGGGATATAGTAAATAATAAAGCCTCAGAAATGAATCCTTGGATCGATTCTTTTTCTAAATTAAATGCGAATCATGGAAAATATTCGGTTTTAGGAAACCATGATTATGGCGACTATATTCCATGGGATTCTCAAGAAGAAAAAGCAAAAAATTTCAAAGAGATTCAAGAAATACATTCCAAAATTGGATTTCAACTTCTCATGGACGAAAATACTCCGCTTTCCATCAATGACAGCATTCTGCATTTAGTGGGTGTAGAAAATTGGGGAAAAGGATTTCACCAAAAAGGTGATTTGGAAAAAGCCAGTGCTGGGCTTTCTACCAAGGATTTTAAAATTCTACTCAGTCATGATCCTTCTCACTGGGAACATCAAGTGAAAGACCATCCTTTAAATTATCATCTTACCCTAAGTGGTCATACACATGGTTTCCAGATGGGAATAGAAATACCTGGGTGGATCAAATGGAGTCCTGTTAAGTATGTATATAAATATTGGGCAGGAATGTATAAGAATCATCATCAGTATCTTAATGTTAACAGAGGTTTTGGTTATCATGCCTTTCCTGGAAGAATAGGTATCTGGCCAGAAATATCCGTAATTACACTCAAAAAAGCATAAATTTAAAACATAGCTTTGAGCAACTTTGGCTGGCAATAAAAACTATTTTGACAATAAGCATATTATATCGCATTCGAAAAAAGTATATTTGCAAAAACTAATACCTCAATCCATGGCAACTATTTCAGAGCTAGAAAAAATTGCAAGTCAGGTACGAAGAGATATCGTACGAATGGTGCATCAAAATCAATCGGGACACCCTGGAGGGTCTCTAGGTTGTACAGACTATTTAGTCGCTTTGTACTTTTCAGAAATGAAGCACAATCCACAATTTAACATGAACGGAATAGGAGAAGATTTATTTTTCCTTTCTAACGGACATATTTCTCCTGTTTTCTATAGTGTATTGTCAAGATCTGGTTATTTCCCAACAGAAGAAATGAGCACCTTTAGAAGTATTGATTCAAGACTTCAAGGACATCCAACTACACACGAAGGACTTCCTGGTGTTCGTGTAGCATCTGGCTCATTAGGACAAGGGATGTCTGTGGCCGCAGGTGCTGCATTAACCAAAAAACTTAATGGAGACAACCAACTGGTGTTTTCTCTTCATGGTGATGGTGAAATTCAAGAAGGACAAATATGGGAAGCTGTTCTTTATACTGCTGCAAATAAAGTAGATAATCTTATTTGTGCGATTGATGTAAATGGTCAACAAATAGATGGAAGTACCGACGATGTATTAAGCTTAGGTTCTTTGGAAGCCAAGTTTAAAGCCTTTGATTGGGAAGTAATTATTGTTTCCAAAGGAAATGATATGAATTCGGTTGTTAATGGAATTCAAGAAGCAAAACAAAAAACTGGAAACGGAAAACCTATTGTTATTCTACTACATACAGAAATGGGTGCTGGAATAGATTTTATGGAAGGAACCCACAAATGGCACGGTATCGCTCCTAATGATGAGCAACTTGCAAACGCCCTTTCTCAGTGTGAAGAAACTCTTGGAGATTATTAAGTCACCCAAAAAAAGAAACGAAGATGAAAAAATATATCGCCGAAGATAAAAAAGATACACGTTCTGGTTTTGGAGCAGGATTAGAAGAATTAGGAAAAGAGAATGACCAAGTAGTTGCTTTATGTGCAGATCTTACAGGTTCTCTTAAAATGAATGCCTTTGCAAATAACCACCCAGAGCGTTTTTTCCAAACAGGAATTGCCGAAGCTAATATGATAGGTATGGCAGCAGGAATGACTATTGGAGGAAAAATACCATTTACAGGTACATTTGCCAGCTTTGCTACAGGTAGAGTCTATGATCAAATTAGACAATCGGTAGCCTATTCTGATAAGAATGTAAAAATCTGTGCATCTCACGCAGGTTTAACCCTTGGGGAAGATGGAGCAACTCACCAAATTCTTGAAGACATTGGGCTCATGAAAATGCTTCCAGGAATGGTGGTAATCAACCCTTGTGATTATAATCAAACAAAAGCTGCAACAAAAGCTATTGCCGATTATCACGGACCAGTATATTTGCGTTTTGGAAGACCAAAAGTAGCCAATTTTACACCAGAAAATCAAAACTTTGAGATAGGAAAAGCTTTAGAATTAGAGCATGGAACCGATGTGACCATTTTTGCAACTGGACATCTTGTTTGGGAAGCACTACAGGCTTGGGAAACCTTAAAAGAAAAAGGAATTTCTGCAGAAATCATTAATATTCACACTATAAAACCTTTAGATAGGAAGGCCATTCTAGACTCGGTAGCGAAAACAGGATGTGTTGTTTCTGCTGAAGAACACCAAAGAAATGGTGGATTAGGAGATTCTATTGCTCAAGTATTGATGGAAGAAAAACCTGTTCCTATGGAATACGTAGCGGTAAATGATTCCTTTGGAGAATCGGGAACTCCAGCTCAACTAATGGATAAATACGGATTAAATGCCGACGCCATTGTAAAAGCTGCAGAAAAAGTAATCTCAAGAAAATAATATTAGCTTAAACTACCAAAATATTTTTTTTTGTAGTTTTGCCCTCGAAAATTTGTAAAAAACAAACATACAAAGACTATGTCAAACAAGACTTTAACAATGATTAAACCGGATGCTGTTTCTAAAGGGCATATCGGAGCTATCTTAAACGATATTACTGTTGCAGGATTCAAAATTACTGCAATGAGAATGTACCAAATGTCTCGTCAAGATGCAGAGCGTTTTTACGCAGTACACAGCGAAAGACCTTTCTTTAACGATTTAGTGGAGTTTATGACTTCAGGACCTATCGTAGCAGCAGTTTTGGAAAAAGAAAATGCAGTAGCTGATTTCCGTACCCTTATTGGGGCTACAAATCCAAAAGAAGCGGCAGAAGGAACTATCCGTGCAAAATATGCAGAATCTATTGATGCAAATGCCGTTCATGGTTCTGATTCTGATGAAAATGCAGAAATCGAAGCTTCATTCCATTTTGCTTCAAAAGATCGTTTCTAGAAATAGAAAATGATTTTATAACATCAAAAACTGGCCAAAAAAATTGGTCAGTTTTTTTTTGTTCGAAAATTTAAAGACACCTTTAAACATTCTCGTATTTTTTCAGATATTTGCGTGAAGTCAAAACAAAAGTATTCATTTAGAATAAAAGCACATTTCGATTTTTGACTATTGAATAAACTGTCAGAAAACTATTGCTTTATTGAGTTTTGATAAATAAAAGAAGTGGCACAAAATTTGTGCTTATCTTCCTTTGATAAATAGGTATGAATAGGTTTTTAGTTTTATTTCTTTTAGTTGCACAATTATCTTGGAGTCAAGAATTTGTAGGCGAGTTAAAAAAATTTCAAGGGCAAGAATTAGCCTTTAGACATTCAGCATCTTATGGAAATTTCCCAAACTATCAATGGACTGACCAAAATGGACAAAGCATTGATCTGTATCAAGAACTCAATAAAAACAAAACCATCATATTAAGTTTTTTTTCTGTGTGGAACTCCTCCTGTGTAGATAAAATATTTGTTTTAAATCACCTTCACGAAACTTATGGAGCACTTGATAAGGCAAAAATAATCAGTGTCGAATCAAACACTTTACAGAGTTTATCAAATATGGGACTTAATAATGGTGAAGAAATCCCTGTAAACTGGGGAATCAAACACTCTTTTGTTAACCTAGATGGTCTTGATGCTTTCCTTAGTAATAATGTAACGTCCACACCTTCAT
Organism: Flavobacteriales bacterium; assembly: GCA_025210805.1. Lineage (NCBI taxonomy): Bacteria > Pseudomonadati > Bacteroidota > Flavobacteriia > Flavobacteriales > Flavobacteriales bacterium. Next base: position 45,641 of record JAOAQX010000019.1, on the reverse strand, counting down.
ATATTGTAATCTCTCCAGATAAATCTTACACAATCATAAGTGGAATCCAGTCCTTTACTTTTACATTAACGGAGCTCAATAAAGCTTTTTTATCTTCTCAAAACCTTCCTGTTTTACACGATTTAGACATCCTACAATTTGTCTATTATAGATGCGGTGATGAATACACATTCGTAGGGTATATCCAAAATACGGGTACAAATTCCATTAATGACTTCACCATAGACATTAATGATGCAAAAGGGGTTTCATTGTACAATCATAGTAGTACAACACCAATAAATCCTAATGATCTCATAGAGTTTACCATTACCTTACCAATTAGTCAATTTGATTCCCTCCCACATTTGTTAGAATTGAGTACAACAGCTCCTTATGAAAATATATTAAACAACAACCGCAGCCTTAATAAAATTGATTATATCGTAAACAAAAAAATTACGATCGAAATTCAAACAGATAAATACCCCGAAGAAACAGCTTGGGCATTATTTGATCAAACGGATGAAAAGTTTTTAGCAATCCACGGAATAGACACCAGTAAAAATAAAATAACTGGAATAGGACAAGGAAATCACTTAAATCAATTCACACTCGACATTAATCATTGCTATAACTTTTTAATACTTGATAAAAACAAAGACGGCATTTGCTGTACTAATGGAAATGGGTACGTAAAAATAACAGAAACAGAAACGGGAACAGTTATCCGTAGATTCGGAATATTTGATGAAGCTTACAGAGTTAATTTCCAAGCATCCGACGGATATTTATCTCACGAAGAAATTGAACTAAACAAAGCAAAAACAGTATTATATACGAATTACAAAAACTTATTAGGACAAGATATTTCCTACCCCACAAAGAATAGTTTCTATTTTGAGATAAAAACTTATGAAGATAATTCTCAATCAATCTCAAAAAAATGGATGAAATAATTCGTTCAAATAAAAAAATATACTTATATTTGCCCCTCGAAATAAGGATTAGAAAAGAGGCGTCAAAAACGCTTTGTCAAAAATAAGAAACGATGAAAAGAACTTATCAACCATCTAGACGTAAAAGAAGAAATAAGCACGGTTTCATGGACAGAATGTCATCTGCCAATGGACGTAAAGTATTGGCTAAAAGAAGAGCAAAAGGTAGAAAGAAACTAACTGTTTCGTCTGAGCCAAGACATAAAAAATAAACATACTTTAAAGTATTTAAAGGTCTTATCGTTTTTTCGATTAAGACCTTTTTTTTAACTATACCTAAGTGTATTAAGAATTTATTATCTTTAGACTTTACAAACAACTCATCTAAAAATGCCAAAAGACAATTCCATCAAATCAGTTCTTATTATTGGAAGTGGACCTATCGTAATCGGACAAGCCTGTGAATTTGACTATTCAGGATCACAAGCTTCTCGTTCATTAAGAGAAGAAGGTATTGAAGTGACACTAATAAACTCCAATCCTGCAACTATAATGACAGACCCCGTGACAGCAGACAATGTGTATCTAAAACCATTGACTATTGAATCACTTGAGGAAATTTTGACAGAAAATCCACAAATCGATGCCGTTCTTCCAACCATGGGAGGGCAAACTGCCTTAAACCTGTGTATAGACGCAGATAAGGACGGACTTTGGGAAAACCACAATGTAAAAATCATTGGAGTTGATATCGATGCCATCAATATTACGGAAGATAGAGAACAATTCCGCCAATTGATGAATCAAATAGAAATTCCTGTTGCACCCGCAAAAATTGCTCGTTCATTTTTGGGTGGTAAAAAGATTGCACAAGAACTTGGATTTCCGTTGGTAATAAGACCTTCATTTACACTAGGAGGTTCAGGAGCCTCATTTGTTTACGAAAAAGAAGAGTTTGAGCAATCTCTTAAGAATGGACTTCACGCCTCTCCTATCCACGAAGTTTTAATAGATAAAGCGCTATTTGGATGGAAAGAATATGAATTAGAACTTCTTAGAGATAAAAATGATAATGTAATCATTATCTGTTCTATTGAAAACATGGATGCTATGGGAATCCATACAGGAGATTCTATTACTGTAGCACCCGCCATGACTCTTTCTGATACTACTTTTCAGAAACTAAGAGATATGGCTATTAAAATGATGCGCTCAATCGGAGATTTTGCTGGAGGATGTAATGTTCAGTTTGCAGTAAGCCCTGATAATAATGAAGACATTGTAGCTATTGAAATCAACCCTCGTGTATCAAGATCATCAGCATTAGCTTCTAAAGCAACAGGATATCCTATTGCTAAAATTGCAGCAAAACTTGCCCTTGGTTATACCCTTGATGAGTTGGATAATCAAATAACAAAAACTACTTCTGCATTCTTTGAGCCTACTTTGGATTATGTAATTGTAAAAATTCCAAGATGGAATTTCGATAAATTTAAAGGATCTGATAGAACACTAGGACTTCAAATGAAATCTGTAGGTGAAGTAATGGGAATAGGACGTAGTTTCCAAGAAGCACTCCAAAAAGCCTGTCAGTCACTAGAAGTAAAAAGAAATGGTCTTGGAGCCGATGGAAAATATTGGACAAACCAAGATGACGTTATTGATGCACTAAAAGTAGCAAGCTGGGATCGAGTATTCCGTATTTACGATGCTTTTAGATTAGGAATTCCGTTAAAAAGAATTCAAGAATATACCAAAATCGATAAATGGTTCTTGAGAGAAATTGAGAAAACAATCGCTTTTGAGTACGAACTTGAAAAACACAGCATAGAAACCCTAAGTCCAGAAATGCTTCTTGAAGCAAAAATGATAGGACTAGCCGATAGACAAATCGCCAATTTAGTTGGATGTCTTGAGTCTAAAGTTTATAATAAGCGTCAAGAATATGATATTCAGCGTGTATTTAAACTTGTTGACACTTGTGCAGCCGAGTTTGAAGCATCTACACCATATTACTATTCTACTTTTGAGCCAAAATCATCATTAAAAACTAATGAACTTGTTGCTCACAATGAAAGTAAAGTATCCGACAAGAAAAAAATTATTGTTTTAGGTTCAGGACCAAACCGAATTGGACAAGGTATTGAATTTGATTACTGTTGTGTACATGGAGTATTGGCCGCCAAGGAGTGTGGGTATGAAACGATCATGATCAACTGTAATCCAGAGACTGTTTCAACAGACTTTGATACGGCTGATAAACTTTATTTCGAACCTGTTTTCTGGGAACATATCTACGATATCATTCAGCATGAAAAACCAGAAGGAGTTATTGTACAACTCGGAGGTCAAACAGCCCTAAAACTAGCCGAAAAGCTCGATAAATATGGAATCAAAATTATCGGAACTTCATTTGATGCTTTAGACTTAGCAGAAGACCGTGGTAGATTTTCTAATTTATTAGATGAAAACAAAATTCCTTTCCCACAATATGGGGTAATAGAAACAGCTGAAGAAGCTATTGAATTGTCAAAAAAACTTGACTTCCCTATCCTAGTAAGACCTTCTTACGTTTTGGGTGGACAAGGAATGAAAATAGTGATCAACGAAGAAGAACTTGAAAGACATGTGATCGATTTACTTAAATCTATCCCAGGAAACCGAGTATTGCTAGATCATTATCTTGAAGGAGCTATTGAGGCAGAAGCCGATGCTATTTGTGATGGTGAAAATGTACACATTATCGGAATAATGGAACATGTGGAGCCTTGTGGAATTCACTCAGGAGATTCTAACGCCGTACTTCCTCCTTTTAATTTAGGACCATTAGTAATGGAACAAATTGAAAGCCATACCAAGAAGATTGCCTTGGCACTAAAAACGGTAGGATTAATCAATATCCAATTTGCTATCAAAGATGATCAGGTTTATATCATTGAGGCAAATCCAAGAGCTTCTCGTACCGTACCATTTATCGCAAAAGCTTACCAAGAACCTTATGTAAACTACGCTACTAAAGTTATGCTAGGTGAGAAAAAAGTAACTGATTTTGACTTTAATCCTACACAAGAAGGATACGCGATAAAAGTACCTGTTTTCTCTTTCGAGAAATTCCCGAATGTAAACAAGGAATTAGGTCCTGAAATGAAATCGACTGGAGAAAAAATCTATTTTATAGATAGTTTAAAAGATCCTTTCTTTAAGAAAATTCACTCGGAAAGAAGAATGTTCTTGAGTAGATAAGAAAAAGAAAATATCTTTATTCAATACAAACACCCAACAAAAAGCGTTTCTGTTGGGTGTTCTTTTTATGAGCTTTTAGATAGAAAAAAAATAATTAAGCCTAATCTTGATTTCAAATAGAAAGGGATAAAATTAAACCGAGAATTCAGCATCAGTAATAAATTTGACAAAAAATCGGTATAATATTCTATATTTACCATCACTATCTATTATTTTGAAGTAATCAATGAGATTTTTTAAAAATAAACTTCCAAATGTAATCCTTATCGGATTAGGGCTTCTATTTATCCATATTCTTTATGGAAAAATATTATGGAACCCAAATGAATACATTTTCAGTCATGAAGGAGATGGAATAAAAAACTATTTCACCTATGCTTATCACATCAAACATGGTCAAAGTAGTACCAATTTTGAGGGAATGAATTATCCTTATGGTGAGAATTACCTTTTTACAGATTGTCATCCTTTTCTTGCAAGATCCTTCAAAAACTTGGCAGAATATTTCCCATTTTTTCAGACTTATTCTGTAGGAATTCTAAACGTTATTTTAATCCTTTCTATTTTTTTTACACTATTAGTCGTCTATAAAATTTTAAGGGAATTAAAACAAGACCCTTGGCTTAGTATTATTTTTTCTTTGGCAATCACCTTATTAGCTCCTCAAATACTTAGAATAACTGGGCATTTTGCCCTTTCTTATAGTTTTGCTTTTCCGCTCACATGGTTACTTATTCTAAAATCCTATAAAAACCCTAGGAAGAGTATTTATTTACTCTTATTAATCAGTAATCTGTTTTGGATGTTTATTCATGCATATTTAGGAATGATTTTACTCTCTTTTATTTTAGCATATTTATGTGCTAAAATAATTATTGAAAAAAAACTCTTTCAAAAAGGCAATAAAGATTTATGGCTTCTATCGTCGGTCATTCTACCTATTATCTTATTTTATTTGCATCTTGGATTTTCTGACACACATATCGGGCGAACCGATAATCCATCGGGTTTCTTTTTGTATAATGCAGAATTAGATGATATTTTGCTCCCGTCTCATGCTCCTTTTAGACCTTACTTAGATCAACTTACAGGTGGAAAAATTAGACTTCAATGGGAGGCAAGAGGTTATTTAGGAATGATGAATACATTACTCTTTTTAAGCTTCTTAATAATGGGTATTCTGAGTATTTTTAAAAAGAAATTAAGAATTAAATTAGCCACTATCTTTAGCAGCAAATTTTTTAATATTTCTTTACTTGCGTCTGTATTTGTACTTCTTTTTGCGATGGGAATTCCGTTTAAACAATTCCCTGATCTCTTAGATATTTTCCCAGCAATTAAACAATTTCGAGCCACAGGAAGGTTCGTTTGGCCATTTTATTTTGTCTTTACAATTTTTTCGGCAGTGTATTTTATGACATGGCAAAAAAAATCAGGTAAAAAAAGTCTTAAATTAATTTTTGTAATTATCATCGGATTTATTAGCTGTTTTGAAGGATACAACTACCACAAGATAACCTCTAAAAGCATTTCTAAATCGAAAAATATTTTTGCAAAAAAACATCTTAGCGATACCTTCCATCAATCTTTACAAAGAATTTCACCAGAAAAATATCAAGGGATTATTGCTTTGCCTTTTTATCACAGTGGCTCAGAAAATTTTTCAAGACCCCGACAAGCAAAACCAATGTTACAATCTATGGTTGTATCTTATCACACAGGTATTCCATTGGTTAATTCAAATTTAGCGAGAACTTCAATAGAAGAGAGCAAAAGAATTATTCAGATTATTTCTCCCAATTATTATCCGAAACCTATTCAAAAAGAGTTAAAAGATTCCAAGCCTTTCCTAATTCTCAAGTCTAAAGGTTTATACACAAAATATGAAAATATCCTTATAGAAAAAGCGCAATTACTCCAAAGCAACCAGGATTTTGACCTACTGGAAATTAGCCCTGATATTTTATTTAAAGATGACAAATCAACTGTTGTTAATACTTTTAATAAAAATTTGTCATCACTAAAAAATCAAGGTCAATTTTTATTATCCGATTCAAATTCATTTTTGTTTTATAACAGTTTTGAAAACTTAAAATCAGATACAACCTTTAGAGGAAATGGTGCTTTTGCATCTTGTAAAAAAGGAAAAAATACATTTGCTGAATTCCTTCCAAATACATTTAAAAAGCATCAAAAATACAATTTAAGCCTTTGGATGTATCATGGAGAACCTGATGCCTTAAATAAATGGTTCCGATTAATTATAGAGGAATATGATGAAAAAAATAATCAATGGTATTCTAGCACTTTTTTTCCAGTGGAGGCCGAAGTATTCCACAAAAACTGGTCTTTAATGGAAGTAGATTTTGAAGTTAGAAATCCTCAAAATAGAATTTATATTGTATCAAAAGGAAAAGAAAACTCAAAAGCAAGTTTACATATCGATGATCTCTTGGTTAAAGAAAAGGGAGTTGATGTTTACCAAATGAATGCATCTAGTCTTTTCTACAACAATCACATAATATCTACAAAGGATCATATTGACTAATTTTTATTGAACAAAAAAAAGCAATTCTCGAATTTCCGAAAATTGCTTTTACTATTTTGTAATATTTGACAAAACAAAAGTTTACACCATAATCGGCATAATAAGCATCAAGACATCTTCATTAGTGTCTTCTTGTTCTCCTGCAGGTCGTATAATTCCTGCTCTACTTGGCTGACTCATTTCAATTACAATTTCATCACTAGTAATGTTTTGAAGAAGTTCCAACAAGAATTTTGAATCAAAGGCAATATTAAAATCTCCATCAAATTGACATTGGATTTTTTCATCTGCTTTATTAGAGAAGTCTAAATCTTCTGCTTTTAGTTCCAACATATTATTGGTGAGTGCAAACTCTACTTGATTCGTAGTTTTGTTTGAGAACACAGCTACACGCTTAACAGAATTCACTAGAGTAGCACGATCTATATAGAGTTTATTTGGATTATCCTGTGGTATTACCGCATTATAATTTGGGAATTTCCCTTCAATAAAACGACAAGTTAATCGGATATTTTCTAATTCAAAAAAGGCATTATTCGCGTTATAAGTAAGCGTTAACTCCTCTTCTTTGCTACTCAAAATACTTTTTAGAACATTTATTGGCTTTTTAGGCAAAGTAAAAGCGGCTTCTTCTGTGGAATTTATATCTTCTCTTTTGTATCTAACGAGTTTGTGGGCATTGGTGGCAACAAAAGTAGTTCCATTGGGTGAAAATTCAGAATACACTCCTGTCATTATAGGACGTAGATCATCATTTCCTGTTGCAAAAAGTGTATGATTGTAAGCCGAAAGAAGAGGTTGAGCTGGGATTTTAATCGTATCCTCTGATTCTACTTTTGGTATTTCTGGAAAGTCTCTTCCATCTAGGAATGCTAGCTCATACTGCCCTTGCATAGAGCTAATTTCCACTAAATTTCTTTCTTTGTTAACAAAAAATGTGAGTGGTTGCTCTGGGAAATTCTTGAGCGTATCTAGAAGCATTTTCGCAGGCACTGCGATAATTCCTTCCGACTTTGCTTGTACTTCGAGAGATATTTCAATTGAAGTTTCCAAATCAGTTGCCGAAATAATCAGCTCATCTTCTTTTATTGTAAACAGAAAATTCTCAAGAATAGGCATCGAGCTAGAATTACTGATTACCGTACTTGCAATGCTAATCTGCTTTAGCAAACTGGTACTTGAAACTAAAAATTGCATATTTTTTATTTTGTTTTTGTCATAGCAAATATAGAAAAAGCTCAAGAGATTTTAAAAACTTTTGGCAGCTATTTAAGCCTTAACTTTATTCGTTTTATTAATCCCTTCTATAGTGAATATAATCGGTAGTTTCCCACTTTTTTCGTTTTTTCCCTTTACTATCTCGGTATTTTACTTTCTTCTTTTCTTGCTTTATTTCCAAAGTATAATGAGCGTTTTTGTTTACTCTCAAATCTTTAAAATCAAACTCGTTGTCTAACAGAAATATATCTGGTACAAATGAATTTGGGAATAATTTGAGACGCTCAATTTCTTCTGCCTTAAAGTCTAATTCTAGGTTAACCACTGGAGACACCCATGGCACTGCTTGGAGCTGTATAACCTCTTCAAAAAGAGGGAAATCTTGTTTTCTTCCATACATCTGCAATAGCGGAATATAATAAAGAAATTTACGTCCGTCTTTTAGGCTTACTTCAAGCTCTAAAGGCATGGGCATTTGTCCTTTTCGTATCAATGTAACACGAGTTGTATTTTCTTCCCAAGATACCTGATAAATTCCGTAGTCTATTTTCTTGGTAGTTTGTGTCCAATTTTTAAAGAAATGATCCAAATTTACACCCGAAATCTCTTCGGCAATTCTTATAAAATCTAAAGGTTTTGGGTGTTTAAAAGCCCATTTCTTATAATAAGCTCTCAGAGTCTTTCTTGTTTGCTCTTTCCCGATGATATATGAGAGATTTTCTAAAAACAACGCTCCCTTTGAGTAGGCTGCAACACCATATCCCATATTGGTATGGTACATATCTGCATGAGTTCCTAGAGGTTCTTCTAGATTATATTCATTGATTCTTTTGTAGGATCTTACAGAACCACTGTGATCTGCATAGGTTGTATTGCTATTTTGCCATCCAAAATAATGCTCTAGTTCTGTTGAAGACCAAGTAGTAAAACCTTCATCCATCCATTCATACCACAACTCATTAGTAGCGAGCATTCCTTGGTACCAAGAGTGCATTAGTTCATGTATTGCTGTTCCACGGCTAGATCCTTTTACCATAGTACACATAGGATATTCCATTCCGCCGTCACCTCCTTGAATAAAGGAATATTGAGGATAAGGATAATCTCCAAACCATACTTTTGCCTGTTGTAGAACCTTTGGCATATCTTTTTGGAGGGTTTTCCACCCTTCATCAGCATCTTCATAAAGGAAATGAAGCTTTTGCTTTGTATTTGGAATTTCTACAATATCGTGTTTAAAATCTGGATCGGCAGCCCATGCAAAATCATGAACATTTTCTGCATAAAAATGCCAAGTGTTTTTAGACATATCCTTGCTATATCTTTTCTGGTTATAATGTGATTTTGGATTCAAGTCATAAGAATGAATATCGGTATTCACAAAACTACCAGCATTTTGAACTTCTCCAGTTCCGCCCAGAATATAATCTTTATCTATAGTGATACATACATCAAATGAACCCCATTCTCCATAAAATTCTCTTCCAATATATTGATCAATATGCCAACCATCTACATCGTATACAGCCATTTTAGGATACCACTGCGTCATGGTATAGCGAATTCCTTCTTTGTTATCTCTTCCTGATCTTCGAATTTGTTTTGGCACTTGTGCTAAAACATCCATTTCAAAATATACGGTATCACCTGGGTTTATAGGATTTGTTTTTACTTTTAAAAGTGTTCCTATCGTTTCTGTAGAAAGAATTTTTCCGTTTTGAGACAGAGTAGGAATTTGGATAAATCCTATTTCATCGGCTTTTAAACCAGCTATTCTATTCCCTACTCGCTTATCAGGATCCAGTACTGTTCTTGATCGAATATCCATCATACTATTTGGCTGAAAAGCATTAAAATAGAGATGAAAATATACTTCATTGAGTACATCGGGTGACTGATTGATATACTGTACTTTTTGTTTTCCTGTATATTGGTTGGATTCGGCATCAAGGTCAAAATCCATTGTATAGTGAACTTTTTGTTGCCAATATTGAGATTGTGCAATTCCTAAAAAAGGAACAAAAAAGAGAAAAAGAGCTATTTTTTTCATTGAGAAAAGTACTAATTTTTAAAAAGGGAATCGACAAATTCTACACGGTTAAATTCTTGCAAGTCTTCCAAGCCTTCACCTACTCCAATGTATTTTACAGGCACTTTAAACTCATCAGAAACTCCGATAACGACACCACCTTTAGCAGTTCCATCAAGTTTTGTAAGAGCAAGTGAGGTAATATCGGTTGCTTTAGTGAATTGTCTAGCTTGTTCTACGGCATTTTGACCTGTAGAAGCATCCAAAACTAAAAGAACCTCGTGTGGTGTATCCAGCTTGAGCTTTTGCATCACTCTTTTTATTTTAGAAAGTTCTCCCATTAGGTTTACCTTATTGTGAAGTCTTCCTGCGGTATCTATAATGATAACATCGGCATCTTGAGCCAGTCCTTTTTGGAGGGTATCAAAGGCTACAGATGCAGGATCGGATCCCATTTTTTGCTTTACAATATCTACGCCTACACGATCTGCCCATACTTGAAGCTGATCAATTGCTGCTGCACGGAAGGTATCTCCTGCACCCAGCAATACTTTTCTACCCATCTTTTTGTGTTGGTAAGCCAGTTTTCCGATTGTGGTAGTTTTCCCCACACCGTTCACACCAATAACCATAATGACATAAGGTTTTTTCCCTTCTGGGAGATCAAAACCTACGGTATTAAGCGTGTCTGTTTCCTCAAGTAGAGCGGCAATTTCTTCTTTCAAAATTTGGCTCAACTCGTCAGATCCAAAGTATTTATCGTTGGAAACTCGTTCTTCTATTCTTTCGATAATTTTTAGGGTAGTATTCACCCCAACATCAGATGTGATGAGTACTTCTTCTAGTTCGTCTAGCGTTTCATCATCAACTTTGGACTTCCCTGCCACAGCTTTGGCAAGTTTAGAGAAAAAACTCGTTTTTGTTTTTTCTAGTCCTTTGTCTAAATTTTCTTTTTTTTCTTTAGAAAAAAATCCGAATAATCCCATATTTTAGACGTTTATAATTCTCAATAAATTTATCAATTTTGATTTACATATTTCTCAAAATTCAACACAATTTAACACAAAGAAAATGATTGAACTAGAGAAACCTACAATTTCAACAAAAAAAATAGCTCCCGAAAATACGGAAGCCATTATTTATTATCGATTGCGCGAGTGAATCAATTTTATTTATTAAGGAAGTCCTTTACTCGGTCCTTCAATAATACTTCTTCTTTGAATACGTAAGCTCCGGTTTTTTCAGAACGAACCATTTTTACCGCTTTCGTATAATCTTTAGCTCCTTTTTTCTGAAGCGTTGCTACTGTTTTCTTTGCCATGACTTACGATTATTTTAACTCTTTATGAATAGTGTACTTTCTCATGATCGGGTTGTATTTTTTAAGCTCAATACGATCAGGAGTGTTTTTCTTATTCTTAGTAGTGATGTATCTTGAAGTTCCTGGAAGTCCAGAATCCTTATGTTCAGTACATTCTAGTATTACCTGTACTCTGTTTCCTTTCTTTGCCATCTCTATTTAATTTTTTCGAGTGGCAAATATATGATTTAATAATCAAAGTACATTGGTTTGTAGACTTTTTTTTCAATTTATTTTCTTCCAAAATCTGCAGGGATTTCCCCCCAATACTTTGTTTCCCATTTTTTAATCTTTACACCTGCTGGCCAATCGTGGGTTCTCAGATATTTTTCTGCTCGGTAAATAAGATCCCAAAGCTTTTGATTTTTAGAGGTTTTAGAAAGTTTTGTCCTGCAAACTTTATCCAGCACCCACCTCATTGCTATTTTAGAATCTGAATAAATAATTCCATAATGTTCTTTTGTTTTCTCGATATGTGCCAAAGCATGAACGATTGCTAAAAACTCTCCAACATTGTTGGTTCCTTCGTCCAATGGACCTACACGAAAGATTTCTTTCTGTCTTTCCATATTCACAGCTCGATATTCCATTTTACCAGGATTTCCACTACAAGCAGCATCCACAGTAAGTGCTTTTCCATCAGGCAAACCCACTAAATCTATCCAGTCTTTATTTTCTTGTTGATAACTTGGTTTTGTATCCTTTCCCCAATAGTCTTGCCATCTACCCTCAAAAGCCGTCTGAGCTTCCGCTTGAGATTTAAATGATTTATATCTGGCTTCTGCAAAACCTTCTATTTGTTTTTTGCAAGTATTCCAGTTTTCATAAATTCCTGGGGTATGACCTTCCCATACCACATAAAACTTTTTACTTTTCTTTGCCATTATTTTCGTTTAAACCGTGAATAAAAGATTTATAATAAGAAATAATTAGACTTGTAATAGGAATAGCGATAATCATTCCGATGACTCCTAAAAGGGAACCCCAAACAGAAAGTGACAATAAAATAATTGCTGGATTCATACTGGTAATATTTCCCATTATTTTAGGTACAATTACAGCATCTTGAATAATTTGTACAATTGCATAGACTACAAGAACCAATATGGCACAATACACAAAGGATTGATCTCCATCTACACTTTGCAGCAAAGCCAAAAACAGGGCTGGCGGAATAGAAGCCAGTTGCATATATGGAATCATATTGAGCGCACCAACGAATAAGCCGAAAAGTATTGCCATGGGCAAACCAATAATTGAAAAACCAATAGCAAATAAAATCCCCACTGAAAGAGCTACCAAAGCTTGTCCTTTAAAGTAACCATCCATTGCCTCTTGAAAATCCTTTACAAATCTGATAAGCGTTATTCTATATTTTGGTGGAATTAGTTTCCCCCAATCATTTGCAAAACTTGGGTAATCTACCAAGATAAACACCCAGTAAAGCAAAACAATAAAAATGGTAAATAACCCCATTACAAATCGTAATGAAAATCCTAAAACATCAGTAACACTATTCGTGACTTCCATCAAAATTGATTGAAAATCAATTGAAGATAAAAATTTCTTTATTTGCGGCTCATCTTTATATTCCACGATAAAATCCTCGATAATATTAGGAACTCCCTCCAATCCTTTTATAGAATCTTTGGCTAGAAATTTATTCATCATCGGTTCTAAACTCGCTATTTCCCCAGAAATAAGAGGAATCAACAACATTAAAACTAAAGTGGAAACGATGGTTGTAGAAAGAAAGCTAAGTAAAATAGAAAGTCCTCTCTTTTTTGTTTTTCTCTGAAAAAACAACACCAAAGGATTCATATAATAAGCCAAGAAAATGGCAATAAAAAAGGGAATGAGTACTCCTGAAAGTCGATCGAGCAGAAGATATAAACCAGTAATCACTAATAGAGTGATAATTATTCTTACAACCCGATCAAAGGTGTATTTATTCGTTTCCATCTAATGAAATTTTAATTTTAAAGTATCGATGATAAATCAAAGGTTTCTTTTAATCTAACACCTTTTTCTGTATGGTGAACTCTACAACATTCACTATAATAATCATGCTCCAAATATAAAACATAATTATGATCAGCTGCTTCATTGAGGAATTTCTTCTTTTCTGCCAAAGTTAATAATGGTCTAGTATCATAACCCATCACATACGGTAAAGGAATATGCCCTGTACTGGGTAATAAATCTGCCGTAAATACGATGGTTTCATTTTTATAACTAATAAATGGGATCATTTGCTTATCAGTATGTCCGTCATAAAAACGAATAGAAAAACCTGGAAATAGCTCCCCTTCCTTTTCCACAAACTTCAACTGCCCAGACTGTTCCATGGGTAAAATGTTTTCTTTTAAAAAAGAAGCCTTTTCTCTGTCATTTGGTTCGGTTGCCCATTTCCAATGATCTTTATTGGACCAGTAAGTTGCGTTTTTAAAATAAGGAACAAAATCTCCCTTGTCGTTCTCAATAATTCCACCACCACAATGATCAAAGTGTAAATGTGTCAAGAACATATCCGTAATATCATCAGGATGATACCCATTTTCTTTTAGAGACTTTTCTAAAGAATAATCTCCATGTAAATAATAATATGAAAAGAATTTTTCCGATTGTTTCTCCCCTATTCCATTGTCAATTAAAATAACTCTTTCTCCTGTGTCTATAAGTAAACATCTCATAGCCCAAGAACACATATTATGTTCATCTGCAGGATTCGTACGAGACCAAAGGTTTTTAGGAACTACACCAAACATCGCACCTCCATCCAGCTTAAATAGCCCTGTCATTATGGGTATTAACTTCATATTCTTATCTTGTTTTGTGATTTATCATTCATTTAACGAATGATTTAAAAAATTGAACAAATTTAATTATCTTTGTTAGATACAAACACAACCAATTTTTTAGAAATATATGAAAAATCTATTTCGTTTACTTATTTTGATCCCATTTTTTGGGTTTTCGCAGTTTAGCTTTAATATGGATTCTGTAAAGGTTTGTTACTCGGGGCAATATTTCCAAATTTCCTCTTTACCTCCTTATCTAGACCATGTAGATTTTAGCATAAACAATCTTGATACGGTATTCAATGTAACAGATGACGTGCATTCTGGTGCTATTAATATGGGATTCAATTTCAAGTTTTATGGCACAAATTACAATCAAGCCGTAATTAGTACAAATGGATATGTTACATTCAATACAGTTCATGCTAACACTGGTTCACAATGGGCAATAGGATCTCCTATTCCTAATGGGGTTAATTCTGATGCTTATAATTCTGTAATGTGTCCTTATACAGATTCATACCCTGCCGCAAATTCCACAATGATTTATGGAACAGCTGGAGTTGCTCCAAATAGAGCTTTCATTGTAATCTGGAATGATTTCATCATGTATAATGCTAATAATTGTCCTGGATTTTGTTATTCAAGCTCGGTAATTTTCCTAGAAGGTTCGAATAAAATTATCAATTCTATTTATAGCTATGATTTTTGTAATAATTGGAATGGAGGAACAGCAGTTCAAGGTCTTTATAAAGACGCTAATTCAGCCCTTATCATAAACGACCCAGTTACAGGACAACCTAGAAACCAAGGGAATAACTGGACTGCAAATGTAGAAACATGGATTTATAGCCCTTCAGGAAACACTTATACTTATCAACTAGCACCGCAATTTACTAACCTTGTTGTACCTACATGGCATGACGCACAAGGAAATCAATTAGGTTACGATTATGTTTTGGGTTATACCGCTCCAAATATCAACTCACTACCAACAGTTCTTACAGCACAATCAATTCAATGTAATGATACTGTTGAAGTAAATATTCCTGTAGTATTAGATTGTCCTCCACCAATAATTCAACCAGTAGGTGAAAGTTGTCCAGGATTAAATGATGGAGAAATTATTTTCCAATTAGATCCACAATGTAATATAGTAGGAACAGAATGGGAAGTAACACTTTTAGATAAAAACAACAATCCTTTAGGACAAAGTTTCAAGGATTCTATTTTCCCTATGACATTTACAAATTTAGCTATGGGACTTTATCATATTTCTTATGAATCACCTCAACAACAAAATTGTTTTGACACAGTTCCTGTAATTGTTCCACGAAAATTTTATGAATCTCAATACCATGCAACGGTTACGCCAGTTGCCTGTAAAGGTGAAAGTACAGGAATCATTGAAATTGTATATCATGGTGGAACCAATAAAGATTGGACTTTAAAAATAGAAGACAACGCTGGACAATTAATTGAAAGTACGCAAACCGACTTTACAAAGTACAGTTTTAAAAACCTTAAAAAAGGAGAATATACAATTACTATAAATTCAGGAACCACTTGTGAAACAATCGCAAAATATACGGTTACAGAACCTGATGAATTACGATTCACCAAAACAGATTATAACCACAATCAGTGTAGTGAATTAACATCATTTATGGACTTCACCATTGCTGGAGGAAACCCACCGTATGAATATTTCTTGGATAGTGCAAAAATCATCGCACCAAATTTCCAAAAACTAAATACGGGTGAACATCACCTAGAAGTTGTAGATGCACGAGGATGTATTATCACACACAGCTTCCCTATTAGAGACCTATGGAGTCCTAAAGTAGATTATGACTTTATTGACAAAGAATATAGCGTAGATGAAGCAACCGTTAAATTCACCAATAAAACAGAAATAAATCCTTGGGTAAAAATAGACTCTTACTGGTGGGAGTTTGGAGATGGAGTAACCAGCTCTGAAGAAAATCCGACTCATACATTTACTCAATCTGGAAATTATATTGTAGATCTAATTGTCTCTGATGACAATGGATGTGTTGCAAACAAACAATACACGGTAAGAGTAGTAGCTCCAGATCTTATTTTTCCAAATGCTTTTACACCAAATGGAGATGGACAAAACGAATTCTTTAAACCAGTACCAAATAAAGTTTCCAATGATGACTATAAATTTCATATCTTTGATAGATGGGGAAAAGAAGTTTTCTCAACACAAAATCTTGATGAAGGTTGGTCTGGATTAAACAAAGACGGTGAAATTGAATCAGGAACTTATATTTACAAAGTATATTTCACAGATGTTTACGGAGTAAAGAAAGAAAAACAAGGATATATTCAGTTAATTAAATAACACTACACACTACACAAACTAAAGTCGGAAAGCAATTTCCGACTTTTTTTATATCCTTAGCTTAGAAAAATTTACCTAAATAAAGTATTTTTGCACTTCGATTCCATTTCAAAAAAAAGTATTACAAAGAGTAAAAATCGCTATTTGTTTTAAAAAGCATTTTAATTACTCTAAGTAACCAATTTTGAAAAAATAATATTTTGTTTCACAACGAACCAAACAGTATGCAAGAAAAACTAATTATTCTGGATTTTGGCTCTCAATACACACAATTGATTGCCCGTAGAGTTAGAGAACTCAATATCTATTGTGAAATTCACCCTTACAACAAAGTTGCAGACATAGATTCTGACACAAAAGGGGTCATTCTTTCAGGAAGTCCATCATCTGTAAATGATGAAAACCACCCAATTCCAGATTTAAGTAAAATTCGTAATAAAGTTCCTTTACTAGGAGTTTGTTATGGAGCACAGTTTCTTGCACATAGTTCTGGAGGAACTGTTAGTCCATCTAAACACAGAGAATATGGAAGAGCACATCTAAATACTGTAGATAACTCTTGTGTTCTTATGAATACTATCCCAACAAATTCCCAAGTATGGATGTCTCATGGAGATACAATTACAGATCTACCTGAGAACTTCAAAGTAGTAGGAAGCACAAACGATGTACACGTTGCTGCCTACCAAATTGAAGGGGAAAAAACATATGGAATTCAATTTCACCCAGAAGTTTACCATTCTACAGACGGACTTACTTTACTTAAAAACTTTTTGGTAGATATCTGTGGATATAGCCAAGACTGGACTCCAGATTCTTTTATTGAAGAAACGGTGAAAGACTTGATGACCAAACTAGGTAATGATAAAGTCGTTCTTGGTTTATCTGGTGGTGTAGATAGTACCGTAACAGCAGTATTACTTAACAAAGCCATTGGGAAAAACCTCTACTGTGTGTTTGTAAATAACGGATTACTTCGTAAAAACGAATTTGAATCTGTTCTTGATAATTATGAACACCTTGGTTTGAATGTAATAGGCGTAGATGCTTCACAAAAATTTTATGATGCACTTCAAGACCTTTCAGATCCAGAAAAGAAAAGAAAAGCCATCGGAAAAGTTTTCATTGATGTTTTTGATGAAGAATCTGCAAAAATTGAAGAAGTAAAATGGCTTGCACAAGGAACCATTTACCCTGATGTAATTGAATCTGTATCAGCAACTGGTGGACCTTCAGCTACAATAAAGTCTCACCACAATGTAGGTGGGTTACCAGATTATATGAAATTACAAATAGTAGAACCGATGAGACTACTATTTAAAGATGAAGTAAGACGTGTAGGAAAAGCACTTGGTTTATCTCATACACTTCTTGGTCGTCATCCATTCCCAGGACCAGGTTTAGCCATTAGAATTCTTGGAGATATTACTCCAGAAAAAGTGTCTATTCTTCAAGAAGTTGATCATATTTTCATTGAAGGACTTAAAGAACACGGACTGTATGACCAAGTTTGGCAAGCAGGTGCTATTTTACTCCCTGTACAATCTGTAGGAGTCATGGGAGACGAAAGAACTTATGAACAAGCTGTTGCTTTAAGAGCCGTGGAATCTACAGATGGAATGACGGCAGATTGGGTTCATTTGCCTTATACTTTCCTTGCCGAGATTTCTAACAAAATCATCAATAGAGTAAAAGGAGTAAATAGAGTAGTGTATGACATAAGCTCTAAACCACCTGCAACAATTGAATGGGAATAATCCCGCAATAAAGTTTTATGGGCTTTAAAGTTTCTTAACTAAACCCAACAACACACAAGGAAGTCATCTATTTTTTCATAGATGACTTTTTTTATAACTAAAGAGTGATTCCGTTTATCTTCAAAAAAGATTGATTTATCTAAAACTTAATATCAGATTCCTAATAGAAGAAAAAAAAATCCTATCTTTATAAACGTAAAACAAATTAACTAGAAAAAAAAATTTAATTATGAGCAAATTTGACGAAGCAGTAGCATTATACCAAGGAGAATTTGATAAACTAGGAGTGAAATTCGATGCAGATCTTCTTACAAAAGTAGCAAAAGGTCTTGGACCATCAATTTATAATGATGATGCTTCTAAAGTATCTTCTTCGGATCAATCTGAGCTTGATAGAGTAAAAGAAAAATTCCTTATGGGGAAATTAGGACTTGCTGATAGCACTGAGCTTGATGGAGCAATTTCTGATGTTGTAGAAACTCTTGGGAAGTCAAATAGAAACAAGTACAGAGCAATGTTCTACTACCTTTTAGTTGAAAAATTTGATAAAGCTGATATCTACAACTAGTAGATACTTTTATTAGAACACAAAAAAGGTGAAATTCAATTGAATTTCACCTTTTTTTTATCTCATTTACCTTGTAGTACTACTGAATTTTACCCAAAGGCAGTTCTTTAGATTCTACCAAGTATTTTTGAGTTTTATCTAGTACCCCATTGATGAAAACTGCACTTTTGGGTCCCGAATAATCTTTAGCAAGCTCAATATATTCGTTCATAGACACCCTTAAAGGAATATCCTCAAACTCATAATACTCTGTAATTGCCATTTTCATAATCATGAGATCCATAAAAGCCAATCGATCTAATTCCCAGTTTTTTAAATGCTTCTCTATCAAGCCATTTAAAGAACTCCAACGGTTAACACTTTTAATAAATAGTTGTCTCCCAAAATGGATTGTATCTTTATCTGATACCGATTTTGGCAATTGTTTATATTCATCATCCTTTTCTTTAAAGGATTTTAGAAATTTATAAGACATCGTATTTGCCAATGGCATATCATCTACCCAGTTTAAATTACTCACCAAATAAGCTTGGTGCATTTCTTCATTCTCGGCAATATGATTATTGAAAAATTCTAAAACTTCCATTTTATCCTTTTCAAATAGATTTTCTTCTCCTTTAAAATCAAGTTTTTGATCAAAGAATTTTTTAGCCAAAGATTCTATCAATTGAACATTTTCTTGATCTACAGAAAAAGATAATTTACCTATTTTATCAAGCAAAATAATATTACCTGAAAGTTTTTGTAAAATTTGGTTGTTGATAATCTTGTTCCAACGATAGAGGTCATTTCGATCTGGTGAGTATTTATTCTTCTCGATTTCCAATTTTTCTTCTGCCTCATTCTTTATTCGCATCAAAACATTGATTTGAACGAGAAATAGAGAATAAAAATCGTCGAAACTTTTTACCAGTTTTTTATCAAAACTTACGATTTGATCTTGATGGTTGGACTCTGCAGAACCTTGTTGGTGGAAGGCGTACAGCTGGTGCATCACTTTGCGTCTTACTTGTCTTCGGTTTAGCATCTTCTTAGTTTTGATAAAAAAAATAGACAAGTTTTTATGGTTGTAAAATAAAAACTTGTCTGTAATTTACTTAAAAAATATATTATAATCCGTTTTGGATTCTATCTACAGCTATTACTTGAGCAGCTTTATGTGTTGTGATATTCTCTTTTTCTGCTTTTTCAAAGATTTCTAAAGTTGTATTGAAAATTTCCTTTGTTTTCTCCATTACATCTTCTTTCGTCATATCATGTAGCTCAGAATATACATTGATCAATCCTCCTGCATTAATTAAAAAATCTGGAGCATAAACAATTCCCAGTTCTTTAAGTTTTTCTCCATGAATCACTTCATCAGCTAGTTGATTATTCGCAGCACCTGCAATAATCTCACATTTCAATTTAGGAATGGTTGTATCATTAACCGTAGCACCCAATGCACATGGAGCATAAATATCCATTTCTACTTCATAGATGGCATCTCCTTCAACAATAGTTGCTCCATATTTCTCAGAAATTTCTTGCATTCTGTCCATAAAGATATCATTGATCATTACTTCGGCACCTTCTTCTGTTAGATGCTTCACTAGGTTTTCACCTACATGACCTATTCCTTGAACAGCTACTTTTTTTCCTTTCAAGCTATCTGATCCCCACTTATACTGTGCCGAAGCTTTCATACCCATATACACCCCATAAGCAGTGAAAGGAGAAGGATCTCCTGCTCCACCCATTTCAATAGGAATTCCTGTAACGTGCTTAGTGCTTTCGTGAACCATTTTCATATCATGTGTAGTCATTCCTACATCTTCTGCTGTGATATAAGAACCTCCTAAACGATCTACATATTCACCAAATTTTTTCATCAAATCATCAGTTTTTTGCGTTTTTGCATCACCAATGATTACTGCTTTTCCTCCTCCAAGTTTCAACCCAGAAATAGCAGCTTTGTAAGACATTCCTCTAGATAATCTTAAAACATCTATAATTGCTTCCTCATCTGAAGCGTAATCCCACATTCGGGTTCCACCCAAGGCAGGTCCTAAATTGGTATTATGAACCGCTATTATTGATTTCAAACCAGTTTCCTTATCATAAGAGAAAACCACTTGTTCATGATCCATAGTTTCCATTAGGCTCATGATGCTTTTTGTATCTTTTGTACTCATCCTACAGTTTTACTATATAATTTCGTTACTTTGAAAAGCCAAAAAAATAATCTTTTATCAAGCTATTATTTTAGCTTCGCAAAAGTACATTATTTTTAGCAATTTTCTACCAAAATATGAAGGAGCTACTCTATCTAAAAAAATATTTCATTAAATATAAACTCCCCCTACTGTTAGGTGTGGTATTTATATTGATTTCCAATATATTTTCTGTTATTATTCCAGAATTTATCGGTAAAAGCTTTGATGAAATCACAAACTACTTAAACTTGTCAAATCAAGATAACCTCGATATGAAAGGTTTTAAATCTTTATTAATTACCTATAGCGGAGTAATTCTGGGAGCGGCAATTTTAAAAGGGTTTTTTACTTTTTTGATGCGTCAAACAGTAAATGTGACTTCTAGAAAAATTGAATTTGATATCAAAAATGAAATTTATACCCATTACCAAAAATTAGAAAGCAATTTCTATATCAAAAATAAAACGGGGGATATTATCAATAGAATCTCAGAGGATGTTTCTAAGGTAAGAATGTTTCTAGGACCAGCAGTTATGTATTCCATCAACTTGGTCATTATGATTGCCTTGGTGGTGTGGAGAATGTATTCGGTAAGTCCGTTACTTACTCTTTATACAGTAATTCCTATGCCCATTTTAGCTTTTACCATTTATTATGTGAGTAATAAAATCAATAAAAAAAGCTTGCTCGTTCAGGAATCATTAGCAAAAATCTCCAATATAAGCCAAGAATCATTTGCTGGAATTCGTTTTATTAAATCTTATGGACTAGAAGATACTTTGTTTTCCGCCAGTAAAAAAAGATATGAAAACTATAAGGATGATAAAGTAAGTCTTATTAAAACACAGTCTCTTTTCTTTCCTTTAATGATTCTTTTAATCGGAATTTCTAACCTGACAGTTATTTACTTTGGTGGACAAGAAGCTATTTTGGGCAATATTACTCTGGGTAGTATTCCTACTTTTTTAGTTTATGTAAATATGCTTACTTGGCCTGTGGCTTCTATTGGGTGGGTGAGTTCTATTACCTATACTGCGGCAGCATCTCAAAAAAGAATCAATGAATTCTTAAAAACCAAACCGAGCATCATAAATACCGCCAAGGAAAAAACAAGCATTTTAGGTGATGTAGAGTTTAAAAATGTACATTTTACCTACCCTCATTCTGGAGTGAAAGCACTTCAAGGGGTTTCCTTTAAAATTAAAAAAGGTGAAACACTAGGAATTATCGGTAAAACTGGATCTGGAAAAACCACCATAGCTCAATTGATATGTAGAGTTTTTGATATTCAAAACGGTGAAATTAACCTCAACAATAAGGAAGTTAAAGATCATCATCTTTATGGGCTAAGAAATCATATAGCTTATGTTCCTCAAGATGTTTTCCTTTTTTCAGATTCGGTAAAAAACAATATTGCATTTGGTGTAGAAAATGCTCAGGAAAATGACATTATCGAAGCTGCAAAAATGGCTGTGGTACACGAAAATATTGAGAATTTTAAAGAACAATATGATACCAAAATAGGAGAAAGAGGTATCAGTCTTTCGGGAGGACAAAAACAAAGAATATCGCTTGCAAGGGCAATGATGAAACAACCCGATTTATTAATTTTGGATGATTCATTATCTGCTGTAGACATGGAAACAGAGCATCAAATTATTGCGAATCTTCAAAAATGGATTAAAGATAAAACTTCTATTATTATTTCCCATAGAATATCTTCTGTACAACATGCAGATCAAATAATTGTTCTTGACCAAGGTAAAATTATAGAAAAAGGAACCCACCAAGAACTTTTAAAACTTGATGGGCACTATAAAGAGGTTTACCAATCTCAGCAGGAAACTTAGAACGTTCTCCAATAAGACTTTATTGGCTTAAAAATCTCTACTTTGTTAATCTTTCAAACTTTGTATTGGAAATCCATTCTGACATCACCTCTAGAACCTCAGGTGAAATCGTCTGTTCGATCTGTATATATTCTTCTACAGATCCCGTTTCACAATGTTGAAATAGATGGTTTAAACTTTCAAAGACTTGTATTTTATGAGGAACACTAGATTTTTTCAGAGCATTTTTTATGATCGGAATATTTAGTTCTTCACTCACCTGCAAATCTTTACTTCCTTGAAGAACCAAAGTAGGAACTTGAAGCATCTCCAGTACGGGCCCTGGATTATAGAAAAGCATTTCTCTAAACCAATTACTTAAATATTGTTTTGTAGTAGATTCTGCCATCATTTCAGCTGTTGCTCCCATGGGAACCATTACTGTTTTATGTGCTTCATACATTTCTCTGATGTATTCCTTTAGATTTTTTTCAATATTCTTAGAATCTTTATTTTTCTTAAAGTATTCAAAAATCCTACGCCCTACTTGCTCCATTGTTTTTATATCCTGATCTGAATGTTTTCCTTGAGCCTTTAAAATTCTAGATTGTTGATCCAAAATCACTTCATAACCTTCTGCTCCAGTTCCTGCCATTAACACGATATATTTTATATTCTTATTTTTATTTGAAACATAAGGTGCAATCATTCCACCTTCGCTATGACCTATAAGACCAATAGAGGCATTTTGAAATCTTTTATCTTTTGAAAAATGATCAACAATAGCCAAAACATCAGCTCCAAAATCAAAAGAAGTAGCCGTTGAAAAATCTCCTGAAGACTCCCCTACTCCACGCTCATCATAACGAAAAACAGCTGTTCCATTTTTCGTCAGATAATCGGCAATAACCATAAATGGCTTGTGATACATCAACTCTTCATCTCTGTTTTGCGGACCGCTTCCTGTGATAAGAATTGCAAGATTTTTATACGTCTCAGCTTTAGGTAAAGTAAGCGTACCTGCGAGTGTGATTTCCTTTTCGGCACCGGGTATTTTTAATTCCTCTACTTGGTATTCAAAAGGTGCTTTAGGAGTCTGTGGTCTTGGGTAAACTTCATCCATTGTTGTGGAAACTAGCTCCATTGGAAAAGTCATTCCGCCTTGAAAAATTTCTCCTTCAATAATTCCTTGCTCCACAAATCCTTCAAATTTAGAACCCAAAGATTTCACTTCAATTGAAATGGCTCCATCATCCAAGGTGAATTTTGTAATTTCATACTTTTCTGTTGTTTGCGTAGGACTTTCTACATAGCCTTTTTCATCACCTTCTGGAAAAGTGAATAGCAAAGGGATTTCCTGATCTCCATAAACTAAATCTCCTTTCCAAAGACCTCGTAATTCTTGAGCATTTAATGATAAAAAAGCGAGTAAAGAACACGCTAGTGTGAATATTTTTTTCATGATTTATAGTAGGTTTATAATAGTTTTAGACAATATTTCTGCCAAAATAATAGACAAAGCAAAAAATAAGATAAATCGGTTTCCTTTCCCATTAAC
Organism: Flavobacteriales bacterium; assembly: GCA_025210805.1. Classification (NCBI taxonomy): domain Bacteria; kingdom Pseudomonadati; phylum Bacteroidota; class Flavobacteriia; order Flavobacteriales; species Flavobacteriales bacterium. Next base: position 21,247 of record JAOAQX010000019.1, on the reverse strand, counting down.
AGAAACTTTATAGGAACGAAAAAGAATAATGAGATAAACAACCAAAAGCAAAATCGCAAAAAGCGAAAACAAGCCGAGAAAAATATAGGCATTTGAATCCAGATGTTCCAAAGCACCTTTTGGGTTTTTAGCCAAAGGCTCCGTTAAATTATAGAGAAGATTATTGAGATTAAAAAGCATCAAAAAATAATAAGGAATTCGAGCGATTAATACCGTGTTTAAAATATCTATCGCTCTGGTGGCAGGATTATACCATTTACCAAAAGCAAACAAAAAGATGAATAAACTGAGTACATTAATTATCGCGTCTGAAAATCCTTCTTCCATACTGACTTCTGAAACAACATGAAGATCCAAAACACCATCCATTCTTACCGAAAAAACAGTTGCCAAATATGTAGATACCACAAGAGACAAAAGCCCCAGTACAAATAATGAATTAGATGGATATACTCCAATAGGATTTAGTAATTTTTTGATCATTTTTGTTGATTTTCAAGTTTTTCAATAATGTCATCTAGAACATTTCTAACAGTAGGGTAACTTTTGTTCATTTTGGCTGCCATTTTTTTTAAAGAACCGCCAGACATTACAAAATCAAGAACAAAATCTTGCTCCTCTCCATTAAGTTTTAAAATAGCAGGAAGTGGAAAGGCTCCTGAAATCTTGGTCTCACAATGGTGACAACTCAATTCACTAACCGCCAATCCATCTTGACAACTTGGACAAATAATTGGTAATTTCTTTTGCATTTTACTAATAATTATTTGACAAATATAATAATATTTTAAATTATATTAATAATTAATTCAATTTTATTAAACTAATATTAAATAATACCAATAAAAAATACATTTTAATAAATATACTTTCATGAACTCATTACAAACTCATCATAAATTTTCCTATTATACATTCAAAACTGCACATTTGACAGATTTTAACGAGGAATTCTAGTTGGGTTCTTTCATTCTGACATATTTTTTTTAGAAATTTGAATGGTTTGATATTTGAGTATTCTCAAACATCGCTATTAACTTTAAAAACAAAATTTAAACAATATGTTATTATACATTATTTTAGGTTTTTTCGCCTTACTTGGTTCTGTAGTGAGCGGACAACTCAGGAGAAAATTTGCAAAATACAGTCAAGAACCCTTGAGTTCCGGTTATTCGGGTAAAGAAATTGCAGAAAAAATGCTTATGGACAAAGGCATTTCTGACGTTCAAATAACGTGTACCCCAGGAACTCTTACAGATCACTACAATCCTGCTAACAGAACTGTGAATCTCAGTGAAGAAGTTTATCACGGAAGAAATATAGCCGCTGCTGCTGTTTCTGCTCACGAATGCGGCCATGCTATTCAGCATGCTACAGGTTATCAATGGTTACAAATGCGTTCAAAACTGGTTCCTTTTGTAAGCATCTCTTCAAAGATCATGAATATTGTGATGATTGTTGGTTTTATTGGGGCATTTGCATTAGGATTCAATTTACAAATCGTTTTAGGAATTATTATTATCGCTCAGGCAATGATTGCTTTGTTTGCATTGGTTACACTTCCTGTAGAATACGATGCGAGTAACAGAGCTTTGGCTTGGCTACAAATGAGCGGATTAGCAGGTCATTCTGAAATGGAAAAAGCAAAAGATGCTCTAAAATGGGCCGCAAGAACTTACCTTGTTTCAGCTATAGCAGCGGTGGTAACACTTCTCTACTATGTGGCACGATTTATGGGTGGAAATAGAAACTAAAGAGTGATTTTTTTGATTGATTTTTGATTAAAATTCTCAACAAAAGAATCCTTAGTATTTAAAATAAAGCAATTATATTTGTGAAGATAAATCTATCTAAGATGAAAAAAACATTACTCTCATTATTTTTTCTTGCTTTTGCAGGAATGAGCATGGCACAAGTTATTAGTTTTGAAAAAACTGTGCATGATTTCGGTACAATAGATTATGCTGGTAACGGTACCACATACTTTGTTTATAAAAACACTGGAAAAAAACCATTAATTATCACAAAAGCCAAAGGTTCTTGTGGATGTACGGTTCCTGTGGTAAACAAAGACCCATTGATGCCAGGAATGTCTGATTCTGTAATGGTAAAGTATGACACAAAACGTCCTGGAAACTTTCAAAAATCCGTGACGATTACTAGTAACAGTACAGTAGGAGCAAAAGGAAATACCGCTGGGCAATCTAGATCTTTCTTAAAAATAAAAGGTAAAGTGGGTGCAAAGCCAAGCCAAAATTCTGTAAATCTTCTAAACAAGAATAAAACTAAAAGCATGATGGCACCTTCTAGTAATGGAGCAAAAGCCCCTGCTACAAGACCTGCACCTGTAAGAGTAAGCAGTAAAAAAGGCTAAACTTTTTTATGTAAAAATAAAAACATTCGCTTTTGCGGATGTTTTTTTTTACCCAACAAGTTATTGCCCTTTATGGTGTTAATTTACTCTCTGTATCATTCCGATACTTTGCTAAATATCAACCATAAATACAGTTATAAATGAGTAGTAATAGACATCAAACTACTCATTCTATCATCAGAAGATTAAGAATAAAAATTGTATTATCTATTTGATTGCATTAATTCTGATTGATTTTCCTCTTTTTCTTAGATTAAAACCAACCCTATCCTATGAAATCTTTTGAACTCAATATATTAGGAAGCAGCTCTGCCACACCCACTTCTAATAGAAACCCATCAGGACAGATTTTAAAATTCCGAAACAAAACATTCTTAATAGATTGTGGCGAAGGCTCTCAATCCCAAATGAGGCGATATAAGCTCAGTTTTCAAAAAATTGACAAAATTTTCATTTCCCATCTTCATGGAGATCATTATTTAGGTTTATTTGGACTCCTCAGTACCATGAGTCTCAACAATAGAACCAAAGCGGTAGAACTATATGCACCCAAAGACTTAGAAGCTTTATTGGATTTACAAAAAAAAGTATCGAGAGTTCAATGGTCTTTTCCTCTGCATTTTTTCCCTACCGACCCAAAAACACCACAAACACTGTTTGAAGATGAATCTATTAGTATCCAAAGCTTTCCTTTAGAACATAGAATAGAAACAACAGGCTTTATTTTTCGAGAAAAAATAGGCGAAAGAAAACTTAATCCCAAAGCTTTGAGAGATTTTGAGATTCCCATTTATGCCAGAAGAGCCATAAAAAAAGGAGCCGATTTTGAAATGGAAAACGGGGAAATCATCACCAACAAAGAACTTACATTAGATCCCGACAAACCTTCATCTTACGCCTACTGCTCAGACACAGTATATAAACCTGAGATTGTACCTCTAATTCAGGATGTAGTTATGCTTTATCATGAAGCTACGTTTTTACATGATCTAGAAAAGAGGGCTTTCGAAACCAAGCATTCTACTGCAAAACAAGCTGGTGAAATAGCAAAAATGTCGAGTGCTCAAAAACTTCTAATTGGACATTTTTCTTCAAGATATTATGACCTAGAACCGCATAAAGCAGAAGCTCAAACGGTTTTTGAAAATACTGAACTAGCAACAGAAGGTTCAAAATTTATTTTTTAATGATGAGTAGAAAAATTCTAATTGCAGATATTGGTTCCACAAAAGGACATTGGCGTTCTATTTCAGAAGAATCTATAGATTTTTTTACTGAAGGATTTAATCCCAATTATCACACGCAAGACCAAATCCTTCCAATTTTAGATCAAGTAAAAAACGAATTAGAAATTGATACGCTTCAAGCGATTTATTTTTATGGATCAGGAATCAATGATCAGACTAAAGAAATAATGATTACAAGTCTGAAAAAAACTTTTGGTCACACAGATATTTTGGTAGAAAACGATTTAATTGCTGCTGCGTATGCACTCTATCCTTCAAACAAAAATGGATGGATAGGAATTCTGGGTACAGGAATGAATCTTCGCTATTATTCAAATCATTCTTTTAAAGGAAAAGAATACTCACTAGGATATATATTGGGCGACGAAGGAAGTGGTGCTTTTATAGGAAAACAATTAATAAATGATTTTGTATATGAAAATATGCCACAAGAAAATATCGATTTTTTAAGCCACGAACTTTCTCTCAACAGAGCAATTATTCTTAAAAAAGTGTACCAAGAAAAAAATCCTCAAATATTTCTGGCTTCTTTTTGTGAAATATTAAAAAAACTTCCAAATCAAGATTATACAAATCGCTTATTGCATACTTGTTTTACTACCTTTGTAAAACTTCATATCCTTCCTAATATAAAGGAAAATGAAGAAGTGCGTATAATGGGTTCTGTGGCTTTTCATTTTCAAAATGAACTAAAAAATGTAGCCCAAAAATATGACCTTAAAATAAACAAGATAATCAAAAGTCCTATGGATGGACTAGCAGCTTACCATGATAAAAAAGAACATTAAAATGAAGAAAAATACTTTTTTCACAGCTCTATTAGCCATACTTACACTTACAATTTCTTGTGATGATCAAGGAGCAAAAAAGAAAAAATTTGGTTGGAAAACTGTTGTAAAAAAACAATATCTAAAGCAAGGCGAATCCCCTGAAATAAAACTCATAAATATCGGTGAACCTTTTGATTCTCTGCAAGTTTTCTATATAGGAAAAAGAGTAGAAATCACCAAAAATGGCGAATTCTATACCCTTCAAAACAACAACAATAAAGTAGGAAATAGGGTTTTTGATATTAAAATATTTGCAAACGGAAGAAAATTTAGCAAAAAACAAAATTTCTTTATTTACTCAAAAACAGCGCCCAAAAAACGCAACTACAAAGTAGTAAACCGCTATCCTCACAATGCCACTTCTTTCACACAAGGACTAGAATTCTATGGTGACAAATTGATAGAAGGAACAGGACAGTATGGCGAAAGTAAACTCATGGAAATCGACCTAAAAACAGGGAAAGCAACACAAAGTATTGATCTTGCTAAATCAAAATTTGGAGAAGGGATTACCATTTTGAATGATAAAATCTACCAACTTACCTGGAAAGCTGGGCATGGTTTTGTGTATGACACTTCTTTTAAACTCTTGAATACATTTCCTTATGGAAAAAGTAAAGAAGGATGGGGACTGTGTAATGATGGTAAGTTTTTATACAAAAGTGATGGAAGTAGCACTATCTACAAAATAGACCCAAAAAACTTTAGAGAAATTGAAGAAATTCCTGTGGCAACTCACCAAGCATTTCCGAATATGATAAACGAATTAGAGTGGATTAATGGGAGAATTTATGCCAATATTTATCTTCAAAATTATATTGTAGTGATCAATCCAAAAACAGGTGAAGTAGAACAATTTATAGATTTTACAGATCTTGCAAAAGAGAATATATCAGAAAGAGAACAAGCCTTAAATGGGATTGCTTTCCATAAGGAAAAAAATGAACTCTACATCACAGGGAAAAATTGGAAATATCTCTATCATATTGAGATTGAATAATGATTTCTGTACTGCATTTCAAACGATTTAAATCAATTCTGTTATCAATCAATTAATCAACCGTGGAATATGAAAGATGCTGAGGACTACTGCCCAAGTTGTAAAGAAGATTGGAGAACGTGGTTAGCATTAAATCATCTAGAAAAAGAGGCAATTTGGCTTATTTTTCATAAGAAAAAATCACCAAATTATAATCTAAGCTGGAGTGATTCAGTTGATGAAGCGCTTTGTTTTGGTTGGATTGATAGTACAAAAAAGAGAATAGATGACTACAAGTACAAACAATATTTCTGTAAACGAAAAGCAAAAAGTAATTGGTCTAAAGTAAATAAAGACAAAGTCAAATCTTTAATTGACCAAGGACTTATGACAGAAGAAGGCTATAAAAGCATTGAAATAGCGAAAGAGAATGGCTCATGGACAATTTTGGATAAAGTTGAAGCCCTTATATTACCGGAAGACTTAAAAGAAGAATTTGCAAATCACGAAGGTTCAATTACTTATTTTGACAGTTTAAGTAAGTCTGCTAAAAAGGGTTTATTGTATTGGGTATTTTCGGCTAAACGAAAAGAGACAAGACAAAAAAGAATTGTAGAAATTGTAGAAAACGCAAGTCAAAACCAAAAACCAAAGCAATTTAGATAGTATAGAAATGAATCTAAACATAAAATCATTTGTCATCAGGTTCTCTATTGGATTTTGTCTTTTAGGGATTTTACAGTTTTTACTAATTTTATTTGGCTTTGAAGAGCTTAATAGTCCAAATGAAAATATTGAAAAAATAAAATGGTGGTACGCCTCCAGATCGCTACTCGTATTTCTAATTGGATCTATACCTATAGCTCTATTTTCATGGTTTATTCTCTACATCGGAGACATTGTTTACAAATTTTTCAAAAAATGAGAACGCTTTTTTTTGCAGGCATATCAATTGCTTTAAGTATTTTTTCTTCATGTAGAAATGAAAAGAAAGAATTTGTTGAACTAAAACCTGATTTGGTTGAAAAGAATAATCTAAAACAAAAATCAGCCAATTTTATTGTAAATGAAATTGACTCACTTTTTGAAAACGGAATCCTACTTAAAAAATCATATCCAAGTATGTCGACCTGTGGCGGCGGTGTTACTGGATATTATTACAATAATGAATTAAAACTAATTGACTCAAAATATAATGCAGAATTAGGATTCTCAAGTAAAAAAGTATATTGGAGTGGAAACAAAATACTTAAAATAAAGTACAGACAGTATTTTGCACAATGGAGAAAATACGACAAAAAATATCCTCATGAAAAATTTGAATTTGATCCAAATAAAATGACCTATTCTGATACGATCTATAAAATTACTTTTGGAGACAAAAACGTATTCCAAAAAATAGCTAGTAACAAAATAATTTCAACAAAAACAGACCCTAAAATGATTGAAGAATTAACTAATTGTGGAAAACGCATGAAAGCAGAATTAGAAACTTTAAATGAGAGCAGGTAATACTACTTAAATTAGTTTCTGAAGATGATATTTCTGAAGATGATTATATAAATTTTCACATAGAAATTGAGAAGAGTATTACAGGATGCACCGTTATTGACATTGAAAAATATAATTATTTCAAATCTTGCGATTGATATAAAAATTTAGAGAGAATACCCATTAAAAAAGTCCCGTTCTAATAAAACGAGACTTTTCTAGAGTAATAAAACTTATTTTAATTTGAGCTTTTGCCCTTTAGGAAACTAATTCAAACCTAAACCATAATAATATTTACTAGCATATCCAGGATAATAACCTTCTATAAGTATTCCGCCTTTTCTTCCTTTTAAAACCCGATCAATATCTTCTGGTTTCACCATCTTTTTCCCTTCAATTTTGGTAATCACAAAACCTTCCTGAATCTCTGTTTTCTTAGCAACTAAACCTTCGAGAATTTTATTGATTTTCACTCCTTTTTCTACTTGCTCTAATTCTACTCCTAAAAGCTCTTGGATACTTCTATCAGATTTTTTTACTACCTTAGTTTCTCCATTTTTATTTCTTAAAGTCATCTGGATTATCTGGTTTTTCCCTGCTCTTTCAATTGCCAAAGAAATTTGATCTCCAGGTCTTTTTGCACCTATAACCTCAAGAAGTTGGGCTGTAGTTTTCACCTTTTGATTATCAACAGATTTAATCACATCCCCAGTTTTCATTCCTGCTTCATCTGCAGCACCGTTTTCAACCACATTGTTGATAAAAACTCCCGTAGCATCATTCAAATTATTTTCTTTTGCCAGTGTAGCATTCACATTTTGAATAGACACCCCAATATAGGCACGCTGCACAATCCCAAAATCCTTTAAATCTCTCACCACTTTGGATACAATATTGGCAGGGATTGCAAAAGAATATCCCGTATAAGAACCCGTATTTGAAGCAATGGCTGTATTTATACCGATAAGTTCTCCAAAGGTATTTACCAAAGCGCCTCCACTATTTCCTGGATTCACGGCAGCATCAGTTTGTATAAAGCTTTCTATGGCATTTTTATTTTTAAGGATATTGATGTTTCTTGCCTTGGCACTCACAATTCCCGAAGTAACCGTGGAATTCAATCTAAATGGATTTCCAACAGCCAAAACCCACTCTCCCACTTGCACCTCATCAGAATTTGCAAAAGAAAGGTGTTTTAGTTTTTTTTGATTGATTTTCAGCAAAGCTAAATCTGTACTGGGATCTGTTCCAACAATTTCTGCAATAAAAGACTCATTATTGTTTAAAGTAATCTCTAGCTCATCTGCATCTTGAATCACATGGTTATTGGTAACAATGTATCCATCACTAGAGATAATCACCCCAGAACCCGAACCAATGGGCATAAGTTCATCTGAATTTGAAGGTGCCTGGCGGTGCGGAATTCCAAAAAAATCACGAAAAGGATCTGGGATATTTCTATAGCCAAAAGAACTCTTTGTTCCTTTTTTCTTTGATTTTATATGAACTACCGCATCCATCGTTTTCTTAGACGCTTCTACAAAGCTCCCTTTTTGAATATTTGGGTGATAATTTACCCTTTTTATAATAGGATTAATGGGCGTGTCAATTATTTCCTTTTGAACAATTTCTTTGGTGCTATTAGTAGATTGATAATAGTTGTTTGCTCCCACTGCAAAAACAGCTCCTACTCCTGCTGCCAATACGATTCTTAGTGTATCTTTCATCTAAATATTTTTTTTAATTGATGAATATAAAAAAGCAAATTGCATGCAGATTTTTATGAATGAACGTTAAATGACCGTTAAGGTAGGTTAATGATAAAACGCTAAGAAAAAACACCTAAAACCTTAGGATAAAACTGTGTGTTTTTTGAGTTTTTTATACGTAATGCACTTATTATTGACAATAGAATATTCAAGAAATAAAGGATCATAAAAGCCGTTAAAAAACTACTAGAATATGGCAAGTGTAAAATTTTCAATAGAAGAGAAGAAACAAAAAGTATAAAAGCAATAATAGACCAAAGCAACTGAAAGTTTAACAAGTTTACGCCTGTTTCATATAGTCCAATGATTTTGTCTCTCTTATAAATCCATAAAATCAGGGGTGAAATAATATTTCCCAAAGGTATAATCATGAAAACTAAGACAGATAAATGAAAAATAATTAGAAAATTTTTATCCACTATTTTACCTTCCTTCATAAACTCCTCTATGTTCACATCAAGAGCCTCACATAATAACTGAAGTGTCTTACCATGAGGTTTCGTTTCATTCTTTTCGATTCTTTGAATTGTACGTAAATTCAATCCTGATAAGCTGGCTAAACGATCTTGAGATATGCCTTTTTTTTCTCTAATTTCCTTAATATCGTTTCCTATTTCTTTCATCATAATTTTATCAAAATTTATTTCACAAAATTATGAAATAGCTCCGATAGAATACTGCGACTTTTTCATGACACCTTTATGACATCTTCTATTGGTTCACAACATTATCAGGCATTCATAATGACAATTAACTCATTATCGAAATACAGTTATACCATTTATGATGTAATTTCCAAAAAGACCAATGATAAAAAAAGATATACATATCTTTTACTAAATTATTACCTTTACCTTGTATAAAAAAAAGAACTATGAAAGATATTCAAACAAGAGAAGATATTGCCTTATTGGTCAGCACTTTTTATAAACATATTCGTCAAGATGAAAAAATTGGTTTTTACTTCAACAAAATGATTGTGGGAGAAAAAGCTTGGGTACATCATGAAGAAAAACTGACCAATTTTTGGGAATCACATTTATTACAGAAAAACACTTTTAGAGGAAATCCACTTGAAGCACACAGAAAAGTAGATAAGCATTTTGAAAACCGCATAAGTACAGAAGATTTTGGACACTGGATGAACAATTGGTTTCTGATAGTAGATGCTCTTTTTGAGGGAGAAATTGCCACTTTAGCAAAAAATAAAGCTCGTAATATGTCCACTTTCTTGTTTATGGATATTTACAATCATCGTAACACAGAAGCTTAATGAAAAAACTCTGTCAAAAGGGCAGAAATAGACAATGGCATAAGGATTGAATCTTGGTAGCAGTATTTCTTTGAAAACATCCAATTTCAAAGAAAAAATAACTTGAATTCAATTAGATGAAGAAAAAACGAGATATACCTGCTTTTTTTACGGAAGACGAAATGGGAGATATGCCTGCCATGATTTCAGTTTCGGATATGCCCGAAATGACAGAAAGAATCACGATCCCTGAAAAAGTACCGATTCTTACTTTAAAAAATACTGTGCTTTTTCCTGGAGTTACGCTTCCTATTTCTGTTTCTACAGCAAGGTCAAAAGTATTATTGGAAGATGCCGAAAGAGGCGATAAAATAATCGCCGTAGTTTCTCAAAAAGATGCCGAAGTTAGCGAACCGAAGAAGGATGATATATACACACGTGGTGTTCTTGCTAAAGTAATACGTGTTTTTGAATTACCTAACGGTAGCACCATGGCCGTAATTCAGGCAAATCATAAGGTGGATGTATTGGTAGCAGAAGAAGAACCCTATTTATCTGGTGAAGCTTTTTATTGTAATGCAGAAACTATTTCTGATGAAGCAAACTTTGAAAATCTCGTAAACGGTATTCGAGAAATGTCTATGAATATCATCTCGGAAGCACAATTACCACAAGAAGCTAGTTTTGCCCTAAAGAATATCAAACAATCTGAGCAATTACTCAATTTTGTGTGTACAAATCTTAATATCACGGTTGAAGGAAAGCAAGAATTACTTGAAATGCAAGACCTCACCGAGCGTGCAGACGAAGCTTTGATTATCCTTTCTGAAGAATACCAAAGTGTTATTGTAAGAAGAGAAATTCAAGACAAGGTTAAAGAAGGTATAGACGAACAACAACGAGAGTATTTCTTAAATCAACAACTAAAAACTATTCAGGATGAACTTGGAGGAAATCCAAACCAAGCCGAAATAGAGAATATGAAAGCAAGAGCCAAAGGCAAAAAATGGTCTAAGGAGATTGCAGAAGTTTTTAATAAAGAAATCAATCGACTTTCGAGAACAAACCCTCAAATGGCAGAATACCATGTGCAAAGAAACTATCTTGAAACACTACTGGATCTACCATTTGGAGAATACACAAAAGATAATTACAATCTTAAAAAAGCTTCCAGAACTTTAGATTCAGACCATTTTGGACTCGAAAAAGTAAAAGAAAGAATCTTAGAACATTTGGCCGTTCTCAAGCTAAAAGGGAATATGAAATCTCCTATTATCTGTCTATACGGACCTCCAGGTGTAGGAAAAACCTCTCTTGGACGTTCTATTGCTAAATCCCTAAACAGACAATATATCAGAATGTCTTTAGGAGGAATGCGAGACGAAGCAGAAGTAAAAGGGCATAGAAAAACCTATATTGGAGCCATGCCTGGGCGAATTATCCAAAGTATTAAAAGAGTAAAAAGCAGTAATCCTGTATTTATCTTAGATGAAATTGACAAAATTTCACGAGATTCTCACGGAGACCCTTCTTCTACAATGCTTGAAGTATTAGATCCTGAGCAAAATTTTGAATTTACTGACAATTACCTTGATGTTCCTTATGATTTATCAAAGGTCATGTTTATTGCTACAGCCAATAGTCTTTCCACTATTCAACCAGCACTAAGGGACCGAATGGAGATCATAGAGCTCACAGGATATACTGTTGAAGAAAAAATCGAAATTGCGAAAAGGCATATCCTACCAAAACAACTGGAAGAACACGGTCTTAAAAAGAATCATATAAAACTCTCCAAAAAACAATGGCAGTTTATTATTGAATCCTACACAGCAGAATCTGGAGTGCGTGGATTAGAGAAAAAAACAGCCAAGCTGGTAAGACAATTGGTAAAAAGAATTGCGATAGATAATAAAAAGGTTGAAAAACTTGACCAAAATCTTATCGTTGAATACCTTGGACATCCAATCTTTGAAAAAGATGAAAGCGAATCCAACGAAGTTGCAGGAGTAGTTACCGGTCTTGCTTGGACGCAAATTGGGGGAGATATTTTAATGATAGAATCTTCATTCTCTAAAGGAAATGGAAAAATTTCTATGACAGGAAATTTAGGAGACATTATGAAAGAAAGTGTACAAATAGCTTTCAATTATATAAAATCCAACGCCCAAAAACTTGGAGTAAAGGAAGAACTCTTGAGTAAAAATGATTTCTATATTCACGTACCACAAGGTGCAATTCCAAAAGATGGTCCTAGTGCAGGAATTACCATGCTTACATCCTTAATCTCTTTACTGAGACAAAAAAGAGTGAAAAAAGATCTCGCCATGACCGGGGAAATTACCTTAAGAGGAAAAGTATTACCCGTGGGAGGAATCAAAGAAAAAATATTGGCAGCCAAACGATCTGGAATCAAAGAGATAATTCTTTGTAAGAAAAACAGAAAAGACATCGAAGAAATAGAAGACCGTTATCTAAAAGGTTTAAAATTTCATTTTGTTGATAAAATGTCTGAGGTTTTGGAAATAGCAATAACCAACCAAGATGTTGAGGATAAAAAAGATTTAGGATAAATCTACTTTTAATATATCCTGAGATTAAGACCTCCAAAATAACTAACAATTTATTTTGGAGGTCTTTTTTTTTTAACTTTACCTATCATATTCATAGAAACAAAAAAATGTTTTACCAGAAAATAACATGCCTTCTTTCTTTCTTAATAATCATAAGCTTTTCCTCTTGTGAGGACAAAAAGCCTAGAAAAAGAATCAAGAAAAAAATCCAACCTAAGACAGAAATACAAAAAACTCCTGAACAAATTCAAGTTGAAAAACAAAGAAATCAAATGAAAGCTTTGCTCTTTGGTACGGGAGCAAAGTTTGAGTTTAAAGAAACCATTTGGGATTTTGGAACCATCACCGAAGGAAAAAAAATCAGCAAAATATTTACCTTTAAAAATACAGGTAAAAAACCCTTAATCATAAGAGATGCCAGAGGAAGCTGTGGCTGCACCACAGCTCAATATGATCATAAGCCTATCGCCCCAGGATCCGAAGGCAGGATTACTGTATTTTTTGATTCGAGCGGGAGATCAAATAATCAAAACAAACAAGTAACAATCACAGCTAATACCCAACCTGGGAAAACAATTTTAAGACTAAAAGGTTTTGTAAACAATAAATAAACAAGGCTTTGAGCTTGAAAAAATCACATAAAATATGATGGATATAAAGTTTTTCACCCTTTTTAAACTGAAAAACAAAGCATAAGATTGTTAAAAACACGAATAGTGTTTATATTTGTGAGACTATTATCAAAACAAAAAATTACAAACCGAAAAATAAGATGATAAAAAAGTATTTATCGACATCGATTATTGCCGGGTTGGCATTGTTCACAGTTTCATGTGGATCTGAAAAAGCCGCTGATGCAACAAAGAAAGATGCTACAAAAGCAGCAACAGAAGTAAAGAAGCAAACACCGCAAGTAAAGCCAAAAGCTGTAGAAGCAACAGGTAATGCTAAATTTGAATTTGAAAATACAGTTTGGAATTTTGGAGACATCACACAAGGTGAATCTGTATCTCATGTATTCAAGTTCAAAAATACGGGTACTGAACCATTAATTATCTCAAACGCAAAAGGATCTTGCGGATGTACAGTTCCTACTTATACAAGAACGCCAATTGCACCAGGTGAATCTGGAGAATTGAACGTTACATTTAACTCAAGAGGAAAGCTTAACAAGCAAATGAAAACGGTAACTATTACAGCCAACACTACTCCTAATATCACAAGATTGAGAGTAGAAGGAAATATTGCAGCGGCAAAACCAGCAGCAAAGAAATAAGCTACCTTATTCAAAATCAATAAAGAAATCCGATGAAGTACTTATTTCATCGGATTTTTTTCTAAAAACACACAAACAATGGGAGGAGGAACGACTCAGTTATTGATGTTTGCTGCAATTTTTGCAGTATTTTATTTCTTTATGATTCGCCCACAAGCGAGAAAACAAAAAGAAGAAAAGAAATTTAGAGACAATATTAAATCTGGCGATAAAGTAATTACTATCGGTGGAATTCATGGTAAAATTGTTTCTGTAAACGACACCAATGTTATTTTGGAAGTAGAAAGCGGACAAAAAATTAAGGTAGAAAAAAGTGCCTTAATGGGAATGCCTGCAAGACCAGACGAAAAAAAATAATATTTAATTCAAAACCATTTGACAGCACATAAGTCAAATGGTTTTTCTTTTGAAAAAAGTCAAGAGAGAAAACATGCAAGAATCCCGTTTAAATCACTATTTCAACTCACTCAAAAAACTTTTTAATAAAGCTTATGTGAGTAGCTTAGTCATTGCATTTATTCTCTGGGGACTCATTAAATTCTCTGAAACCTACCAAGAAAACTTCCTCTTCAAACTCGAAATAGGCAATATTCCTAATACGCATTTGATAGAGGGAAATCAAGCTCCAAAAGACCTTGTTTTAACAGTAAAAGCATCGGGTTTTAGGATTCTTTTATTGAAGTTTTTCACCTTTAAAAAACAAGAATTTGAATTTGATCAACTCGAATGTCATGATGGCGTTTGTAATTGGTCTGTTAGAAAGAATGTATTAAAGCTTTTTCCAAAAATCCTCAACAATATTGCTATCGTAGGGTATTCTAAAGAGCAAATACGGTTTGATATAACCGAAAAAGTTGCTCACAAAATTCCTATTGAAGTAAAATTTTCGGAAGAGTTCACAAAAAAAGGTTATAAAGTAGATAGCTTAACCATCACCCCTAAATATCTTATTGTTCTAGAACATCCAGACTCCGTATTAAAACATCAAAAGATATTCACAAAAGAAGTTTCCCTTACCGATTTTCAAGAAAATATTAAGCTCGAAATTCCATTGGATATTCAAAATAAAGGTTTTGTTCTTAACACAGTAAACCCTGTGGTAAAACTAAATATTTTCTTAGACCGCTATGTAGAAAAAGACCTCTTGGTAACAATTCATAATCCATCAGAACAAAAACTTCAATTGTTTCCTACCCAGACTACCTTAAAAATCTCTGTTCCTTCAAAGATGTTTAAGCAAGTAAATTCTAGTGATTTTCGAGTAAATTTACTATTACCTTCTTCCAAAAAATGGGGAGAATCCCTTCCTTTGGAAATCAGCTCTGCTCCATTAGAAACCACCGTTTTACATATAGAACCCAAAGACGTAGAATATTTAATTATAGAAGATGAAAACTAAAATGGTATTAGGTATCACAGGAGGTATTGGATCTGGAAAATCAACCATTTGCCGTGTATTTCAAGAAATGGGTTTTCCTGTTTATTATGCAGATGATCGTGCAAAATTAATCTTGAATTCAAAAATTGTTTTACAAGAAATTCAAGACGTTTTTGGTTCTAATGTTTTCACAAATGCACAAATAAATCGAAAAAAATTAGCTCAAATTGTTTTTAACAACCCTAAGAAACTCAAAGAACTCAATGCGATTATACACCCAAGAGT
The DNA here is from genome assembly GCA_025210805.1 of Flavobacteriales bacterium. NCBI lineage: Bacteria > Pseudomonadati > Bacteroidota > Flavobacteriia > Flavobacteriales > Flavobacteriales bacterium. The sequence goes on along the minus strand of JAOAQX010000019.1, from coordinate 5,793 downwards.
AAGACGAGATTTTCAGGAATGGCTCACGAAGCAAGATCATAAAATATGCATAAAAGAAGCCGCTATAATGATAGAAATTGGAGATACTTCGGTAGATAAAATATGCTCTGTTTTAGTCCCAAAAGACATTAGGATAAAAAGAGTAATAAAAAGAGACCTCACAAGTAATGAGGAAGTCATTGCTCGTATCAACAACCAAATAGAAGATCAAGAACGGATAGAAAAATCTGACTTTATCATCCACAATAACCAAGAACTAATCATTCCTCAAGTTCTTAAGATTCTTCATACTCTGGAAGCAACTTCACCTCTTTAAGATTATAAATTCTTTCTAATCCATTTTTAGACTTTATAACTAATTGCCCCCAACTGTTTACGCCCTTAATTTTTCCAAAAAAAGTTCCTCTTTTATCTTCAAAAGTTGCAGGAATATCTTTTAAATACAAATGTCTATGATAGATATTATTTAGGTTTTGATGATGATGCACCATTCCCATTTGAACCGCCTCATTAATATTTGTAACACACTCGGTAAGCACATTTAATATAGTGTATTCTTTCCCAGTTTCCAACTTAAAACTTGTGACTTCCCGATCAAGAAACTCAAAATTTGTTTGATTAATATTAATTCCAAATCCAATAATAGAATCAGAAAGCTCTTCTCCGAAATTGCTATTTTCAATCAGAATTCCACCTATTTTTTTATCATCTACATATAAATCGTTTGGCCATTTAATAGTCAAATGAGACTGAGGCATGAATCGTTTACAAGCAGACATCAATGCAATAGAAACAAGCTGAGACACTGAAAAGGGATTTTTAACCCTTTGAGATTTCCAAGACAAATAAATGCTTGCCGTTATATTTTTTCCTCCATCGGATTGCCAAGTATTCCCTCTCTGCCCCTTACCACCTGTTTGTTTAATAGCATAAACACAATCTCCAGATTGAAACTGCGTTTTATGCGTCTTTATATAATCGTTGGTAGAAACTACTTCTTTGAGTTCTTGTATCTTCATTTATTCATAAGATATCATTATTTCTTCTATCGGTTTTTTGCTGATACTAGGCACAAAAGTCTTTTCGGCAGCAAAACCCACAGGCAAAAGTAAGAAAGGTGATTCGTTTTTGGGTCTTTTAAGAATTTTTGCTAAAAACTTCATGGGACTTGGCGTGTGAGTAAGCGTTACTAAACCCGCTTGGTGAATTGCCGAAATCAAAAAACCTGCCGCCAAACCTACAGATTCATTTACATAGTAATTTTGCGTTTTATTCCCCGCTTCATCCAATCCATAATTTTCCTTGAAAACAATAATTAAATACGGAGCAATCTCCAAAAATGGCTTTTGCCAATCAGTACCCAAAGGAGCCAAATCCTTTAGCCAACGATCACTCATTCTACTCTCATAACTCAGTTTCTCCTCTTTCTCAGCAGCTATTCTTATTTCCTTTTTGAGCTCAGGATTTGATACTACACAAAACTTCCAAGGTTGTTTATTTGCACCACTAGGAGCAGTACCTGCCGTCTTGATAAGATTTTCAATAATCTGTATATCCACAGCTTCATCTGAAAAAAAACGAATACTCTTTCGTTGTTTCATTTCTTCATAAAACTCCTGACTTTTTGTAAGCATTTCTTCCTTAGAAAAAGATCTTGGCGTAAAACGGTTATGACGAAAACCACCTTCTATAATATAATCTTCCTGTTCTTTCATCTATCTTTCTATTTTTGTCTAATATAGAAAAAAATACGTTCATAAAATAAATACTTATGTGCATCAAATAGAATTTTAACTTGAGCTCTGTAATTTATTTTACCTAATTGTTCTTACAAATTCATTTTTAAAAAAACACTTTAATCAACAATAAATATGTACTTTTGCAGTCCGAACTTAATTATTAACCTCTCAACCGCTGACACCAAAACGTGAATGTTGGGAATCGAAAACAAAACGCTATGGATTTAATTCGTTACGTTCAAGACACTTACACAAACAAAGCAGAATTACCAGAATTTGGAGCTGGAGACACTGTAACAGTTGATTACAAAATTACTGAAGGTTCTAAAACAAGAATCCAGTCTTTTAAAGGAACTGTTATTCAAAGAAGAGGTACTGGAAGTACTGAAACTTTTACTGTTCGTAAAATTTCAAATGGAATTTCTGTTGAAAGAATTATCCCTGTATTCTCTCCAAACATTGAGAAAATCACCGTGAACCAAAGAGGTAAAGTTCGTAGAGCTCGTATTTTCTACCTTAGAGGACTTCAAGGTAAAAAAGCTAGAATTAAGCAAAAGAGATAATTTATTATCACTACTTATAATAGACTCAAAAAAAGCACTTCTTATCGAATTAAGAAGTGCTTTTTTGTATATAATACTATCTTTATCAAAAAAATATAAACATGAAAAAAATCCTTATCCTTTTAGTTATAGCAAGCCTAACGCTTTTTTCTTGTAAAACAAATGAAGAAAAAGTATCACAAACAAATAGCATCAATAAAACAGAAAAAAACACAGAGAGCAGTTCTAAAAATCAATTGGAAAACAAGCAATGGATGTTGACGCATTTTAATGAGAAAAAACTAGAACTTTCGCTTACCGATACTCCACAAATGTCTTTTGATGCAAACAGTAAAAAAATTGAAGGAAAAGGCATTTGTAATAATTTCTTTGGAACCTATGCGATAAATACAAATGAAATTGAGTTTAAAGGTGTAGGCGTTACCAGAATGATGTGCCCACCAAGTGGATTAGAAGAACATAAATTCTTTCAAATTTTTGACAATAAAATCAAATTTGAGATAAAAGGTAATGAATTATACTTCAAAAACTCAGACAGAAAAGAAATTGCTCGATTCTCAAAAAAATAAATAATACCACACAATTTTTACAACAAGTGGTAAATCATATTTCACCATTTTTTGAAGATTATCCGGAACTAGATAAGCCCTTAAAAACTATTTTAAGGGCTTTTTAATTTATTATCTTTACAATCTCCATCAATTGGGTTAAATTTGCAGGTTCGTAAAGACAATCAACCAAAAGAAAGATAATTATGACAGTTAATGGTTCCATTGAGCTTATGGCTCCTGCAGGGAATTTTGAGTCCATGCAAGCTGCATTAGATAACGGTGCCGATTCAATATATTTCGGTGTAGATCAATTAAATATGCGTGCTCGTGCGAGTATCAATTTTACCATGGATGATCTTCCTGAAATCGTTAGACGATGTGAAGAAAAGCAAGTAAGATCTTATCTCACCCTCAATACCATTATCTATGATCATGATTTATCTTTGATCAGAATCTTAATAGAAAAAGCAAAAGAAGCTGGAATTACTGCTGTTATTGCCGCTGATCAAGCAGTGATATCTCTTGCCAGAGAACTAGAAATGGAGGTTCATATTTCTACACAATTGAATATCACCAATATTCAAACCATTAAATTTTATTCGCATTTTGCAGATACGATGGTTTTAAGTAGAGAACTCTCACTCAGACAAGTTCAAAAAATCACAGAAGCAATCGAAAAAGAACAAATCAAAGGTCCAAATGGGAACTTGGTAGAAGTTGAAATTTTCGGGCACGGAGCTTTATGTATGGCAGTATCTGGAAAGTGTTATCTAAGCTTACATTCTCATAATTCTTCTGCAAACAGAGGTGCTTGCAAGCAAAACTGTCGTAAAAAGTATACGGTTATTGATCAAGAATCTGGTTTTGAGATCGAATTAGATAACGAATATATGATGTCTCCAAAGGATTTATGTACCATAGATATTTTGGATCAGATTATTGAATCTGGAGTTAAGGTTCTAAAAATAGAAGGTAGAGGAAGAGCCCCAGAATATGTTGCCAATGTAATTAAAACCTACCGAGAAGCAATCACAGCTTACGAAAACGGAAGCTACGATCCTGAAAAAACCCAAGACTGGATGATCGAGCTTGGAAAAGTGTATAATCGTGGTTTTTGGAATGGTTATTATCTGGGTCAGAAACTTGGAGAATGGTCTGATTCTTCTGGTTCACATGCCACACAGAAAAAAGTCTATATTGGAAAAGGAGTTCACTATTTCCCAAAAGCAAAAATTGGTGAGTTTAAACTCGATGCTTTTGATATGAAAATAGGAGACAAATTACTCATCACGGGTCCTACAACTGGTGCTCAAGAATTTGAATTGACAGAAATGTTGGTGAACGACCAAAAACAAGAATCTGCAAAAAAAGGGGATTCGGTAACCATTCCTTTAGATTTTAGAATCCGTATGTCTGACAAACTATACAAAATAGTTCCCAACGAATGATTGTAGTCTCTTTACAAAGAAAAAAATGTATTGGGTGTAATTATTGTGTAGAAATGGCACCCAAACAGTTTCAGATGTCCAAAAAGGATGGTAAAACAGTCTTGCTAAAATCTCAGGATAAAAAAGGTTTTCACACCATAAAGTCTCATGATATTTCTATCTTAGATCCTTGTGAAAAGGCTGCTGAAGCTTGCCCCGTAAATATCATTACGGTAAAGCATTTATAACATTTTCATTTTTCCACCTGACTGAAAATCAAAATGGTCATTTGCAAAAAATAGATTCAGTAAATGACCTGTTTCTAATTCTTTTGAATCTACAAATTCGCTTTTTCCTTTTCCGTCTAGCAACAAAGTTCGGTGAGAAAATTTCCAAGCCAAATCAATATCATGGCTTGTCATAATGACTATTTTACCCTTTTGTTTACAAATGTTTTGCAGATTTTTAAAAAACTCAATTTTAGATGGGAAATCCAAGAAAGAAGTAGGTTCATCTAAGATGATAATAGGCGTTTCTTGGTTTAAACAGCGGCAAATTTGCACTTTTTGAAACTCCCCACTACTCAAGGTCAAAATCGATTTTTCTTGGTAAGATCCCAGGGCTAATAATTTGATATACTCTTCTAGGTTTTTATTAAAGACTTCTGCTTTTTGATAAGGCAATCTTCCTAATGCTAAATAGTCTTTAACTGTCATATCAAAAACAGGAACACTATTGGGAATTAAATAGGCAACAGTCTTGGAGAGATCTTGAATAGAGTATCGATCTAAATTTCTTTTTTTATACAAAAAGTGTTTCTGGTATTTCTTTGAATAAATACTTTTCAATAAAGAGGTTTTCCCTACCCCATTTTTCCCCAAGATCGTAAGTATTTCTCCAGACTTTAAAGAAAAACTCAAATCTTGAATCAAGACTCGATTTGTATATTGAATAGTTAAATGATCTACCTGAAACATAAAAACAATAATAAACAGAAAAAGCCGAAATATCAAAGATATTTCAGCTTATATACTTTCTCAAACTTTAGCTATAGCTTATAGTGCTGCTACGCGAGTCATCAATTTAGACTTCAAATTAGAAGCTTTATTATCATGAATAATATTACGCTTAGCTAATTTATCAATCATAGAAACTACCTTAGGTAACATTTCTGAAGCTACAGTTTTGTCTTCAGTTGCTCTCAAGTCTCTGATCGCATTTCTTGTAGTCTTGTGATAATATCTGTTTCTAAGATATTTAGTTCTATCTGATCTTACTCTCTTTTTAGCTGATTGATGATTTGCCATTTTGTTTAATCAATTTTAGCAGTCCGTAGGGGATTCGAACCCCTGTTGCATGGATGAAAACCATGAGTCCTAACCCCTAGACGAACGGACCGTTTTTAGTTTAGTTTGTTGTTCTTTTGTAAAATATAGCAGTCCGTAGGGGATTCGAACCCCTGTTGCATGGATGAAAACCATGAGTCCTAACCCCTAGACGAACGGACCGTTTT